>NZ_PTSB01000029.1:0-54507 GCF_002965125.1 Escherichia sp. MOD1-EC6162 | reverse complement strand
TTATCGCGGGGCGGTGGGAGAAAGATACTGAACGTCATCGGGCAGTTTAAGGTACTGGAGTCATGTCGCCAGCGTTGCTGCCAGCCTTCAAAACAGCGATGCTCTTCGAGCATTTCCATGCGTGGCTCCTTGTTATGTTGTTTGCAATTTTTTCATCATACCGTTTATTCAGTGTGTTGTGAGTAACTTTCACTTCCGCATATGCATAACGATGTTTTAACATCTACGGCTGAAAGGCAGCGGCAATTACAATAATTATCGCTGTGAATACTGGATTATGTGCGCCACCTCACGCACAATAATCAGGCTGCGAATCAGCTTAATAACTTTGCCCCCACGCAGGGCGGAGGCGTCACACCTGCAGGAGAAATCATAAATGCCATCACTCAGTAAAGAAGCGGCCCTGGTTCATGAAGCGTTGGTTGCGCGAGGACTTGAAACACCGCTACGCCCGCCCGTGCATGAAATGGATAACGAAACGCGCAAAAGCCTTATTGCCGGTCATATGACCGAAATCATGCAGTTATTGAATCTCGACCTGGCTGATGACAGTTTGATGGAAACGCCGCATCGCATCGCCAAAATGTATGTCGATGAAATTTTCTCCGGTCTGGATTACGCCAACTTCCCGAAAATCACCCTCATTGAAAATAAAATGAAGGTCGATGAAATGGTCACCGTGCGCGATATCACCCTGACCAGCACTTGTGAACACCATTTTGTCACTATTGATGGCAAAGCGACGGTGGCCTACATCCCGAAAGATTCGGTCATCGGCCTGTCGAAAATTAACCGCATTGTGCAGTTCTTTGCCCAGCGTCCGCAGGTACAGGAACGTCTGACCCAGCAAATTCTCATTGCGCTACAAACGCTGCTGGGCACCAATAACGTGGCGGTCTCTATCGACGCGGTGCATTACTGCGTAAAAGCGCGTGGTATTCGCGACGCGACCAGCGCCACGACAACGACTTCCCTCGGTGGTTTGTTCAAATCCAGTCAGAATACGCGCCACGAGTTTTTGCGCGCTGTGCGTCATCACAACTGATTAAAAGGCAGGAACCATGGAGCGCAACGTCACGCTCGATTTTGTTCGCGGCGTCGCCATTCTGGGGATCCTGCTTCTCAACATCAGCGCCTTTGGACTCCCAAAGGCGGCTTATCTCAATCCCGCCTGGTACGGCACCATTACACCGCAGGATGCCTGGAGCTGGGCTTTTCTCGATCTTATCGGCCAGGTGAAATTCCTCACGCTTTTTGCGTTGCTGTTTGGTGCCGGTCTGCAAATGTTGCTGCCGCGTGGCAGACGTTGGATCCAGTCACGTCTAACACTGCTGGTCTTGCTGGGCTTTATTCACGGTTTATTATTCTGGGACGGCGATATCCTGCTGGCTTACGGGTTGGTGGGCTTAATCAGTTGGCGACTGGTGCGCGATGCGCCATCGGTAAAAAGCCTGTTTAACACCGGCGTCATGCTTTATCTGATAGGGCTTGGTGTTTTGCTGTTGTTGGGGGTGATTTCCGATAGCCAGACCAGCCGTGCCTGGACACCGGATGCATCCGCCATTTTGTATGAAAAATACTGGAAACTTCACGGCGGCGTTGAAGCCATCAGTAACCGCGCCGACGGGGTAGGGAACAGTTTGCTGGCCCTGGGAGCGCAGTATGGCTGGCAACTGGCGGGGATGATGTTGATTGGCGCGGCATTGATGCGTAGTGGTTGGCTGAAAGGGCAGTACAGCCTGCGCCACTATCGCCGTACCGGTTTTGTGCTGGTGGCAATTGGGGTGATGATTAACCTTCCTGCTATCGCACTACAATGGCGGCTGGACTGGGCATATCGCTGGTGCGCCTTCTTACTCCAGATGCCACGAGAACTGAGTGCGCCATTTCAGGCGATTGGCTATGCCTCGTTACTGTTCGGCTTTTGGCCGCAATTAAGCCGCTTTAAGCTGGTGCTGGCGATTGCTTGCGTTGGGCGGATGGCGCTGACCAACTACCTGCTGCAAACGCTGATTTGTACCACACTGTTTTACCACCTCGGTTTGTTTATGCAGTTTGACCGTCTGGAACTGCTGGTGTTTGTTATTCCAGTATGGCTGGCGAATATTCTCTTCTCTGTTATCTGGTTGCGTTACTTCCGCCAGGGGCCGGTAGAATGGTTATGGCGTCAGTTAACCTTGCGCGCTGCCGGATCTGCATTATCCAAAACATCCAGATAACGATCTGGATCACATTCATTAACAAAATGGTTGTAACCGTTTCCATTGCTGTGACTCGATTCACGAAGTCCTGTATTCAGTGCTGACAAAATAGCCGCCAGCAAGCAGTAACTTACTGCAATCTCACAACAGGTAGTGAATATGATCACCATTCGTGATGTAGCGCGTCAGGCTGGCGTCTCTGTGGCAACGGTTTCCCGGGTGCTAAATAACAGCGCTCTGGTAAGTGCGGACACGCGTGAAGCGGTTATGAAAGCAGTGAGCGAGTTGGACTACAGACCAAACGCCAATGCCCAGGCGCTGGCAACTCAGGTGAGCGAGACTATTGGCGTGGTGGTGATGGATGTCTCCGACGCCTTTTTCGGTGCGCTGGTGAAAGCCGTTGATCTTGTCGCCCAGCAACACCAGAAATATGTGCTAATCGGCAATAGCTATCATGAAGCGGAAAAAGAGCGGCACGCCATTGAGGTGCTAATCCGCCAGCGTTGTAATGCGTTGATCGTTCACTCAAAAGCGTTAAGTGACGACGAACTGGTGCAGTTTATGGACAACATTCCCGGCATGGTGTTAATCAATCGCGTTGTGCCGGGTTACGCCCATCGCTGCGTCTGCCTGGATAATATCAGCGGTGCCCGAATGGCGACGCGCATGTTACTGAATAACGGTCATCAGCGTATCGGTTATCTTTCTTCCAGCCACGGTATTGAAGATGACGCGATGCGCAAAGCCGGTTGGATGAGCGCGCTGAAAGAGCAGGATATTATTCCGCCAGAGAGTTGGATCGGCACCGGTACGCCAGATATGCCCGGCGGCGAAGCTGCGATGGTTGAACTGCTGGGGCGTAATCTGCAACTCACCGCGGTGTTCGCCTATAACGACAATATGGCCGCTGGCGCACTGACAGCGTTAAAAGACAATGGTATTGCTATCCCGTTACATCTCTCGATCATCGGTTTTGATGATATCCCCATCGCCCGTTACACCGACCCGCAGTTAACAACCGTACGTTATCCCATTGCTTCAATGGCGAAAATGGCCACCGAACTGGCATTACAGGGGGCCGCAGGCAACATTGATCTGCGTGCCAGTCACTGTTTTATGCCGACGTTAGTGCGTCGTCATTCTGTTGCTATACGCCAGAATGCGGCGGCGATCACTAACTCAACAAATCACGCGATGTAACCGCTTTCAATCTGTGAGTGATTTCACAGTATGTTAACAATGCAGTGGTTATGATTGCACCGTTTTAACGTTGTAACCTATGTGTAACAGTGGAAATTCACTTTTATCGAGGTATAGCGTCATAACAACAATTAAAGCTGTTTTCTGGAGCGTTACCGGACATGGAAGAACGAATTTTAAAACGTGAGCTTCGGCGTTCAGTAACACTTCATTAACCATACTGCCCCGCCGAGCATTTATCTCAAGCACTACCCTGCATAAGAAAAACCGGAGATACCATGAATAAGAAGGTGTTAACCCTGTCTGCTGTGATGGCCAGCATGTTATTCGGTGCCGCTGCACACGCTGCTGATACCCGTATTGGTGTGACGATTTATAAATATGACGATAACTTTATGTCTGTAGTGCGTAAGGCTATCGAACAAGATGCGAAAGCCGCGCCAGACGTCCAGTTGCTGATGAATGATTCACAGAATGATCAGTCCAAGCAGAACGATCAGATTGACGTGCTGTTGGCGAAAGGGGTGAAGGCGCTGGCAATCAACCTGGTTGACCCGGCTGCTGCGGGTACGGTGATTGAGAAAGCGCGCGGACAAAACGTGCCAATCGTTTTCTTCAATAAAGAACCTTCCCGTAAGGCGCTGGATAGTTACGACAAAGCCTACTACGTTGGCACCGATTCGAAAGAATCCGGGATTATTCAGGGCGATTTGATTGCTAAACACTGGGCGGCGAATCAGGGTTGGGATCTCAACAAAGACGGTCAGATTCAGTTCGTACTGCTGAAAGGCGAACCGGGTCATCCGGATGCAGAAGCGCGCACTACGTATGTCATCAAAGAGCTAAACGACAAAGGCATTAAAACTGAACAGTTACAGTTAGATACCGCAATGTGGGATACCGCTCAGGCGAAAGATAAGATGGACGCCTGGCTGTCTGGCCCGAACGCCAACAAAATCGAAGTGGTTATCGCAAACAACGATGCGATGGCAATGGGCGCGGTTGAAGCTCTGAAAGCACACAACAAGTCCAGCATTCCGGTGTTTGGCGTCGATGCGCTGCCAGAAGCTCTGGCACTGGTGAAATCTGGTGCACTGGCTGGCACCGTGCTGAACGATGCTAACAACCAGGCGAAAGCGACCTTTGATCTGGCGAAAAATCTGGCTGATGGCAAGGGAGCCGCTGACGGCACCAACTGGAAAATCGACAATAAAGTTGTCCGCGTTCCTTATGTTGGCGTAGATAAAGACAATCTGGCTAAATTCAGCAAGAAATAAGACTGATTGGGCGCAGTCATTCACTGCGCCCTTATTGTATGGCCAACAAGGTAAAATTATATGGTCAGCTCAACGACTCCGTCATCAGGAGAATACTTGTTGGAAATGAGCGGTATCAACAAGTCTTTTCCAGGCGTTAAGGCACTTGATAACGTTAATTTAAAAGTGCGACCACACTCCATTCATGCGTTAATGGGGGAGAATGGCGCAGGAAAATCGACATTATTAAAATGCCTGTTTGGTATCTATCAAAAAGACTCCGGCACTATTTTATTCCAGGGTAAGGAAATCGATTTTCACTCAGCCAAAGAAGCCCTGGAAAATGGTATTTCGATGGTACACCAGGAGTTAAACCTGGTATTACAGCGTTCGGTCATGGACAACATGTGGTTGGGGCGATATCCCACCAAAGGGATGTTTGTCGACCAGGATAAAATGTACCGCGAAACCAAAGCGATATTTGACGAACTGGATATTGATATCGATCCGCGTGCGCGCGTTGGTACGTTGTCCGTTTCACAAATGCAGATGATTGAAATCGCCAAAGCATTTTCCTATAACGCGAAAATAGTCATTATGGATGAACCAACTTCTTCATTAACTGAAAAAGAAGTCAATCATCTGTTTACCATTATTCGTAAATTAAAAGAACGCGGCTGCGGTATTGTCTATATCTCGCATAAAATGGAAGAGATATTCCAGTTATGTGATGAAGTCACCGTACTGCGCGACGGACAGTGGATCGCTACCGAGCCGCTGGCGGGGCTGACGATGGACAAGATCATCGCCATGATGGTTGGCCGTTCTCTTAATCAGCGTTTCCCGGATAAGCAAAACAAACCTGGCGAAGTGATCCTTGAAGTGCGTAACCTGACGTCACTGCGTCAGCCGTCAATTCGCGATGTCTCGTTTGATCTGCATAAAGGGGAGATCCTCGGTATTGCCGGGCTGGTAGGTGCGAAACGTACCGATATTGTCGAAACCTTGTTTGGGATCCGTGAGAAATCTTCCGGCACCATTACACTGCACGGCAAAAAGATTAATAACCATAATGCCAACGAAGCCATTAACCATGGGTTCGCGCTGGTCACCGAAGAGCGCCGCTCAACGGGGATTTATGCTTACCTGGATATTGGCTTTAACTCGTTAATTTCTAATATTCGCAACTACAAAAACAAAGTGGGGCTGCTGGATAATTCGCGGATGAAAAGCGACACCCAGTGGGTCATTGATTCGATGAGGGTAAAAACGCCGGGTCATCGTACGCAAATTGGTTCACTCTCCGGCGGTAATCAGCAAAAAGTCATTATTGGGCGCTGGCTGCTAACGCAACCGGAAATATTAATGCTCGACGAACCGACGCGTGGCATTGATGTTGGCGCGAAGTTTGAAATTTATCAATTAATTGCCGAGCTGGCGAAAAAAGGCAAGGGGATAATTATTATCTCCTCTGAAATGCCAGAGTTGTTAGGGATAACGGACCGTATTCTGGTAATGAGCAATGGTCTCGTTTCCGGCATTGTCGATACAAAAACAACAACGCAAAACGAAATTCTGCGTCTTGCGTCTTTGCACCTTTAAGATTAGGGGCTTCCCATGAGTGCGTTAAATAAGAAAAGTTTTCTTACTTACCTGAAAGAAGGTGGTATTTACGTCGTTCTTTTAGTTTTGCTGGCTATTATTATTTTCCAGGACCCAACATTCTTAAGTCTGTTGAACTTAAGTAATATTCTTACCCAATCATCGGTGCGTATTATTATCGCGCTCGGCGTGGCAGGGTTAATTGTCACCCAGGGAACTGACCTTTCTGCTGGTCGTCAGGTAGGGCTGGCGGCGGTGGTGGCGGCTACCTTGTTACAATCGATGGATAACGCCAACAAAGTATTCCCCGAAATGGCGACCATGCCGATTGCGCTGGTTATTCTGATAGTCTGTGCCATTGGCGCGGTTATCGGTTTGATCAACGGTCTGATTATCGCTTACCTCAACGTGACGCCGTTCATTACCACGCTCGGCACGATGATTATCGTCTACGGTATCAACTCGCTCTATTACGACTTTGTTGGTGCGTCACCGATTTCCGGTTTTGATAGCGGCTTCTCCACCTTTGCCCAGGGGTTTATTGCGCTGGGGAGTTTCCGGCTATCTTACATCACCTTCTACGCGCTGATTGCCGTGGCGTTTGTCTGGGTGCTGTGGAACAAAACCCGTTTCGGCAAGAATATTTTTGCTATTGGCGGCAACCCGGAAGCGGCGAAAGTTTCTGGTGTTAACGTCGGCCTGAATCTGCTGATGATTTATGCGTTGTCTGGCGTGTTCTATGCCTTTGGTGGGATGTTAGAAGCCGGACGTATCGGCTCTGCCACCAACAACCTCGGCTTTATGTATGAGCTGGATGCTATCGCGGCGTGCGTGGTGGGCGGTGTATCGTTTAGCGGCGGCGTGGGTACGGTCGTTGGCGTGGTGACCGGGGTCATTATCTTTACGGTCATCAACTACGGTCTGACCTATATCGGCGTCAACCCGTACTGGCAGTACATCATCAAAGGGGCGATCATTATCTTCGCCGTGGCGCTGGATTCCCTGAAGTACGCGCGTAAGAAGTGATGTGAATTTGGGCATTACCGGATGCGACGTTTACGCCGCATCCGGCAGTCGGTGTCAAATGTCGGATGCGACGCTGGTGCGTCTTATCCGCCCTACTATCCGTCCTACAACGTTACCGGATGTTCTTTCTCTCCCTTCTTAAACTTCACTTCCCCGAGATCAATACAGCTAACCGGGCAAACATGACCGCAAAGCAAACAACCGACGCATTTCTCGGTATTACAATGTGGCGTGCGTGTTTTCTCATCCCATTCCATCGCCTGGTGACCACCGTCGTAGCAGGAAATATAACAGCGCCCGCAGCCGACACACTTATCAAGATTGATATGGGGATAGACGATATAACTGCGGTCTAAATCTTCCGCCGGGACAATATTGTGATTCGCCAGACCCACCATCTCCTGTAACGAGTCAAATCCCTGATCGGCAAGATAATGCGATAACCCGCTCGCCATATCTTCCACAATCCGATAACCGTACTGCATAATTCCGGTGGTCACTTGCAGTGTAGCCGCGCCGAGCAATAAAAACTCTGCCGCGTCTTCCCAGGTTTCAATGCCGCCAATACCGCTGATCGGGAAATCGCGCAGCTCCGGATGCGTGCGCATTTGCTGAATAAAGCGCAGGGCGATCGGTTTCACCGCTTTACCGGAATAACCGGAAATACTCGATTTACCGTTAACGATCGGCATACCGATTTTCTGATTCAGATCGATATTGGTGATGGATTTAACGGTGTTAATCGCTGCAATGCCATCTGCACCGCCACGCTTAGCCGCCAGCGCCACTTCGCACATATCACCGATATTCGGCGTCATCTTCGCCAGCATCGGCAGCGTTGAACCACGTTTCACCGCCCGACAATATTTCTCTACCAGTTCCGGGCTTTGCCCGACATCGCTACCCATCGCATGAGAAGTCATCTGCGGGCAGGAGAAATTACATTCGATCATATCCGCGCCAGCTTCTTGCACCAGACGCGCCAGATCTTCCCATTGTTGCTCATTTTCTCCCATGATCGAGGCGATCAGCACTTTGTCCGGGTAATCCTCTTTCAGCCGACGCAGAGCGGTCAGATTCTCTTCCAGCGGATGTTCGGCAATCTGCTCCATATTTTTGAAGCCAATAAAACCGGTATCTTCTTTCACCAGATGATCAAAACGTGGCGAAACCTCGTTAGCGATAAAAAAGCCGATAGTTTTGAATACCACGCCGCCCCAGCCGGTGTCGTAGGCTTTGGCACACATCTCATAGCAATTGCCTACTGGCGAAGAAGAGAGGCAGAACGGGTTGGGAAACTTCACGCCGCAAAAGGTAATAGAAAGATCTTTCGTTAACATGAGCAAGCTCCCTCTAAATAGTGATGGATCGCCTCGGCGGCTTCTTTCCCGGTCTTCACGGCATAGACCACGGTTTTATCACCCTCAACAATATCGCCAGCGGCAAACAGTTGCGGGTCACGGGTCTGGTAATTTTTCGTTTCGATAGTATTACGTTGGGGTTCCAGTGTAGCAAAAGCGGTAAGTTCGGCATGTTGACCGATGGCGAGAATAATTTTGTCTGCCGCCATCGTCAGCTCGCCCGGTAAACGAACATGTTTAAACGTCACTTTATTGCCATCTACCGCCACAGGCGTAAAGCCATCGATAATCGATACCCCCAATTTCTGAGCACCGGTGAACTCTTTCTTGCTTGCCGGAAACACATCTAACTCTTCACGCGCCACGCAGGTCACCGCCGGACAACCGAGAACTTTCAGCGTACTGGCAACGTCCATCGCGACATCGCCGCCGCCAATAATTAATGCGCTTTGTGGAATGCTGATATCGCCTTGTGCCAGGCGTGCGCGTTGCAGGAAATCGACGGCAATCTCAACGTCGCTATGCTCAAACAGCGGCAGGGTGGAACCACGCGATAACCCCACGGTTACCAGTACCGCGCGGTTTTCTGCTTTCAGTTGCTCCAGCGAGAGCGTTTTGCCAATTTCACAGTTGCACTTAATAGTTACACCCATTTTTTCGATACGGGTGATTTCCGCATCCAGCACCGACTGCGGCAAACGGAATTGTGGAATGCCGTTACGCAACCAGCCGCCTGGTTGTACTTCTTTTTCGTAAACCGTGACGTCGTAACCCAGGTTGGTTAGCGTCACGCTGGCCTGCAGCCCAGCAGGGCCAGCACCGATAATCGCTACTTTACCAAGCGTCTTACTGCCCGGTTGATAAATTTCCATTCCGGTTTGTTGTTCGAAATCAGTAACAAAACGCTGTAAGCGAGCAATATCAATCGGATCATCGACACCTGCGCGGGTACAACCGCTCTGGCATAATTTTTCTGTGGGGCACACTCTGGCACAAACGGCACCGAGGGCATTATTTTCGCGAATAGTCTCGGCAGCGCCTTTAAAATTACGAAAATAGATTGAGCGAATAAATTTTCCCGGATCGGTTTGCGCCGGGCACGCCTGGCTGCAAGGGGCGTCGTGGCATAATAAACAACGAGAGGCTTCTTTAATCGCCAGTAAAGGCGTAAAAGCCGGAGCGAGTTCATCCAGATAATTTTGTTGCGGCATGTGATCTTCCTTAATGCTATGGGTAATTAAGGCGAACGTATAGTAAATATAACGTGCTGATATTAAGGCTAAGCGTGCGGGGGAATTTAAACTGTGAAAAGATTCACAAATAGCTGCGGTTCAGAATGTTATATCCGCAGCTTAGCGGGGGAAATAATAATTATTCTCAATAGTTAACAGTGGGCGAGAAATAATATTATCGGTAAAAAATAAGATAAATAATCATACCGATGGATAAAATACCGAAGCCGCTATACGCCACTATATAAGCAAAGAAGAGAGCGGGATTTTTTTCACGCCAGACATACACCGGTTCCGGCACATTTTTAACCCGTTTATCAATTGCGCCAGCACGCCAGCCTTTCCATGCTTCGCGAAAACAAAATACCGGGATAAGGAAAAAAACGGCAATGACAAAAAACTGCTGAACATCCATAACTACTTTCCTTGTTTCTTTTGTAATTCAAGTAACTGTTCTGGCGTGACGGCGGGATAACCCTGCGCATCTTCGGGCACCTGGTGCATTGCCGGAATAGGGACCAGTGGTCCTAAAAAGCGCGGTTCACGTTTAAAAATATAAAGGTCAGCCAGCGCACCGAAGCGGGCGGCAAATTCGCGAATACGTACTGACCACATATCTTTTGGTGACGGTACGGCATAACACTGCGCCTGAATACCCATATGCAGAGCGATAAATAATGCCCGCTCACAGTGGAAGCGCTGAGTAATAATAATGAAGTCGTTGGTATCGAACACCTTGCGTGTACGCACGATGGAATCCAGGGTACGAAAACCGGCGTAGTCGAGAACAATATCAGCCGGATCGACGCCAGCGGCAATTAAATCTTTGCGCATGGTCATCGGTTCGTTATAACTCTGTAATGCGTTATCACCGCTAAGTAATAGATAATTCACCTTACCGCTGTTATAGGCATTTATTGCACCCTGAATACGGTAGCGGTAATACTGATTAATCACCCCAGTACGATAATATTTTGCCGTGCCAAGTACCACGCCGACCTGGCGGTAGGGGAGATCCTGCAATTCATCGTAGATATAAGGCGCAGTTTTCCAGCTCATCCAGCGGTCGAGGCCGAGCACTGTCAACAGCAGCAAGCCGATCAGGACTAACAGGCTGTAGAACACGCGCTTTAACATGCTGAAAACTCGATCTTGGGGAATTTCAATCAGGCTACTTTACCTGTGGGCTTTGCGCAAGAAACGGCAAACTGTTTGCCGGGATTTTCGACACCAGGGTGAGTAGAAATGCCGGATGCGCTACGCTTATCCGGCCTACGAAATTTTGCACTCTGTAGGCCGGATCAGGCGTTCACGCCGCATCCGGCACCGGGCTTAAGCGAGAAGCACGCGGTCGATATTGTGACAACCGAGAGCTTTCAGCGTTGCCGAGGTTGCATCCCACTGAACCAGCGGCGCATCGGCTTTTTCTGCCAGAATCGCCCGCTGAATATCCGGGTAATCATAACCTTTGAGATTTAACAGAATTAATGCGCCCTGCAACGGCGGTAGAGTTGGGTTGAATGCGGCGTTTTCAGCATAGCTACCACTGAAAATACGACCGTCTTTGCATTCCAGCGCCACGCCGCTTGGAGACTTGCTGTAAGGCATGTGCGAACGGTTGGCCGCGGCAATTGCCGCCTGAGAAAGCGCATCGCCAGTCAGCGCATAGCCGTGATCCTGCTCGTCCATCAGCAGTGTCTTAATCTCCAGATCTTTCGGCCCAAAGGCATCCGGCAAATAGTCACGCAGCGCATGCGCTTCGCGGCCCGGCAGATGAATGCGTAGATCCAGCCCGCTGTTCAGTTCGTTCATAAACTGACGGCAGTGACCACAAGGTGTGTAGTTAACGGTGATGGCCGCGAGCGCTTTCTCACCGCTCAGCCAGGCGTGGCTGATTGCGCTTTGTTCGGCATGAACGGTTTGCTGCATTGTTGCGCCAATAAATTCCATATTGGCACCAAAATACCAGGTTCCACTCACGCCGCGCGCAATGGCACCAACATTAAAATTCGACAATGGCGTGCGGGCACAGGCCGCCGCCAGTGGTAGCAGTGCGAAAGCCAGCGCGTCTTCGTCCAGCCCCGTTGCGCTCTTCAGCGAAGAGACCTGCTCTCTGGTCAACAACGCGGGGAAATACTTATCTGCCAGAATGGGTTCCAGTGCAGATTGCAAGTTATCCGCAAGTTGGGCAAAAGCAGTTTGAAAACGTGGATGCATGGCGTTGCCTCATAATCATGTAATGGGATAACAGTTTACGAACCCATTATGGCTTTATATGTGATCTGAATCTCATTAATTATGCAACGCGTGAAACTTACATCAAAAATGCGCGACGCATCGCAAATTTTAGCCCATTACTGCCAGAATAATCGGGAAAAGAAATGGTGCAACCAGCGAGGTAATAATCCCGCATAACACCAACGCCAGCGAACTAAATGCGCCTTCCTGATAATCCAGCTCGGTACAGCGCGCTGTTCCGAGGGCGTGAGAGGCCGTCCCCATCGCCAGGCCACGCGCTGCTTTGGTACGAATACGCATCGCATTGAGTAGCGTATGACCAAACACCGCACCCAAAATACCGACAAAAATCACACAAACCGCGCTGATTGCCGGAATACCGCCAATACTGCCACCAACGGCCATCGCAATTGGTGTGGTAACCGATTTCGGTAATATTGATGCAGCGATTTCCGGTGAAGCGCCCATCAACAATGCTACGCAAGTCCCCGTCACCATCGCGACCACGCTACCGATAAAACAGATAGTGATGATGGATTTCCAGCGCGCGCGGATCTGGTGCAGTTGTTCATATAAAGGATAGGCCAGTGCGACCACCGCCGGTTGCAACAGATCGTTTAACACTTCGCTACCTTTAAAGTAGCTGTCGTAAGAGATGCCGGTCAGCATTAAAAAAGGAATGATCACCACCATTGCCACCAGCAACGGGTTAAGCAACGGAAACTTATACCGTGTTGCCAGTTTGCGGGCGGCAAAAAAGACAATCAATGTCAGCGGTAATGACCACCAGATATTCGCCATCATTTTTCTGATCCTTTCTGACCTATGACTTTACGTTCACCGTGTACCAGGTGCGAACTCCAGCTCACCACCAGAAAAACCACCAGCGTACTAATGGCACAGGAAACCACCACCGGGCCAAACTGTGCGCGTAGCAAATCAAAATATTGCATTACGCCTACGCCAATTGGCACAAACAACAGTGCCATATAGCGAATCAGTACGTAACACCCCGGATTGACCCACTTCGCCGGAAGAATTTGCAAGGCCAGCAGGACAAACAGGATTAGCATCCCGATGATGCTGCCCGGAATGGTTACCGGTAGCAGGGAAGCAATGAAAATGCCTGCATACAGGCAGGCATAAATCAGGACAAAAGCGCGTAAATATTGCCAGATAATGTTCAGTGTCTTACTCATAATCAACACCCCAGATGAGATGGATTCATCATACAATTAATCTGTAAAATGTGCTACCGATCACATTAAGAAAACATCGCTTATTTTTCGCGCCAGGGCATGACGATGTGAGCAGCGAACTCAGGCATACCATACTTTTGCAGATCAGAAAGCGCGCCAGCCATACATCAAGCATAGAGAGGGATTGTAGTTTGCAGCAATCCCTCTCTGCAGACCTTTAATCCGTTGACCGGAGGCGCTACCATAGCGCCTCATTTTTTTGCGGGTGATGATATGCGTGTGTTACTGGCACCGATGGAGGGTGTGCTTGACTCCCTGGTGCGTGAATTACTGACCGAAGTTAATGACTACGATCTGTGCATCACCGAATTTGTCCGCGTGGTGGATCAACTGCTGCCGGTAAAAGTTTTTCATCGCATTTGTCCTGAGCTGCAAAACGCCAGTCGAACGCCTTCCGGGACACTGGTGCGGGTACAACTGCTGGGGCAGTTCCCGCAATGGTTAGCAGAGAACGCCGCCCGTGCGGTGGAGTTGGGTTCCTGGGGCGTGGATCTCAACTGCGGTTGCCCGTCGAAAACGGTTAACGGCAGTGGCGGCGGGGCAACGTTACTCAAAGATCCTGAACTTATCTATCAGGGTGCAAAAGCGATGCGCGAAGCTGTACCGGCGCATTTACCCGTCAGTGTGAAAGTGCGGCTTGGTTGGGACAGCGGTGATAAGAAGTTTGAAATTGCCGATGCTGTCCAGCAGGCTGGGGCTACGGAACTGGTCGTTCATGGGCGGACAAAGGAGCAGGGTTACCGTGCGGAGCATATCGACTGGCAGGCGATAGGCGATATTCGTCAGCGATTGGCCATTCCGGTTATTGCCAACGGAGAAATCTGGGACTGGCAGAGTGCGCAACAATGTATGGCTATCAGCGGTTGTGACGCGGTGATGATTGGGCGTGGGGCGCTTAATATTCCTAACCTGAGCCGAGTGGTGAAATATAACGAACCGCGGATGCCGTGGCCGGAGGTCGTTGCATTGCTGCAAAAATATACCCGTCTGGAAAAACAGGGCGATACCGGGTTATATCACGTCGCACGGATTAAGCAGTGGTTGAGTTATTTGCGTAAAGAATATGATGAAGCAACGGATTTATTTCATCATGTTCGGGTGTTGAATAATTCCCCTGATATTGCAAGGGCTATTCAGGCGATTGATATAGAAAAACTCTAAAAATCATCGACCCGATAGCCATAAGGGATAAGCCGGGGGGCAGGGGGAGGAGGTGATTATCCACCCCCTGCGTGCTCCTTGCGCCAGTGATTATATGAAGCAATGTACATGACAGGGGCGCAACAGGATGAGAGACTGAAATATCCTCGTTATTTTCGGAGCTGATGACATTAATTAATTTTAAAATATCATCTTAAATACGCCAGTCACCACCAGTAGCCCAATCAGGAAAATAATCAATACTGCCCAGAGTATAATTTTCATTGGCGTTCCTTTATTTGTGAGTGCTAAATAAGTATAGGAAAAAACAAAACCCTTTGCCGCCATTCATAAAGAATTAAGATAAATCGGAGAATATCATTCACTTACTTTATATTTTTCTGAATATGTCGCTTTATTGCCACTGATGTATTGCCACGCGAAACTAAAAAATATATCGCAACACACGGTAATCTCCGCGCACCTTTTCTTACCTGATTACTCCCCCATGAATCGTGATTCCTTTTATCCGGCAATCGCCTGTTTTCCGTTGTTACTTACTCTGGCCGGGTGTGCGCCTATGCATGAAACACACCAGGCTTTAAGCCAGCAAACGCCCGCCACACATGTTGACACCGCATTACCGGTATCTCTGAAAAACGGCTGGCCGGACAGTCAGTGGTGGCTGGAATATCACGATAATCAACTCACTTCCTTAATTAATAATGCCATACAGAATGCGCCGGATATGCAGGTTGCTGAACAGCGCATTCAACTGGCTGAAGCACAGGCGAAGGCCGTCGCCGCCCAGGATGGTCCACAGCTCGATTTTTCTGCGGATATGGAACGGCAAAAAATGTCGGCAGAAGGGTTAATGGGGCCGTTTGCCCTGGACGATCCTGCCGCAGGCACTACCGGCCCTTGGTACACCAACGGCACCTTTGGTTTAATGGCGGGCTGGCATCTCGATATCTGGGGAAAGAATCGGGCGGAAGTGACTGCGCGCCTCGGTACGGTAAAAGCGCAGGCGGCAGAACGCGAGCAGACCCGGCAATTGCTGGCAGGCAGTGTGGCTCGTTTGTACTGGGAGTGGCAAACCCTGGCAGCTTTAAACACTGTCTTGCAGCAAATCGAAAAAGAGCAGAACACGATTATCGCGACCGACCGCCAGTTATATCTGCGCGGCATTACCTCGTCGGTTGAAGGTGTCGAAACCGATATCAATGCCAGCAAAACCCGGCAACAGCTCAACGATGTCGCGGGGAAAATGAAAATTATTGAGGCGCGGCTAACTGCGCTGACTAACAGCCAGATGAGCGCCTTAAAACTGCATCCGGTTGCGCTGCCCAAAGTGGAAAGCAAACTTCCTGACGACCTGGGCTATTCTTTGCTGGCTCGCCGGGCAGACTTACAGGCGGCACACTGGTACGTTGCATCATCCTTAAGCACCATCGATGCGGCAAAAGCTGCCTTTTACCCCGACATCAACCTGATGGCCTTTCTGCAACAAGATGCGCTGCACTTAAGCGATTTGTTCCGTCATTCTGCGCAGCAAATGGGCGTTACGGCAGGTCTGACGCTACCTATTTTCGATAGTGGTCGTCTTAACGCCAACCTTGATATTGTGAAAGCCGAAAGCAATTTGTCGATCGCCAGTTACAACAAAGCGGTGGTTGAAGCGGTGAATGACGTGGCGCGGGCAGCAACTCAGGTTCAGACACTGGCGGAGAAAAATCAGCATCAGGCGCAAATTGAGCGCGATGCCCTGCGGGTAGTTGGTCTGGCGCAGGCGCGTTTTAACGCAGGTATCATCGCAGGTTCTCGCATCAGCGAAGCCCGAATCCCGGCGCTCCGTGAACGGGCGAACGGTCTGCTTTTGCAAGGGCAATGGCTGGATGCGTCCATTCAGCTCACCGGTGCGCTGGGTGGTGGTTATAAACGTAGCTGATGAGTATGCCTGTGGGGACGTTAGGTTTATCCAGCGTTTCTCTTCCCACGCCGTTTCTGCCACCAGCGCACGCCAACCACCAGAACCACGACCAGAATCAACCAAATCCAGTGTTTCAAATGCTGATCGAGATTGTGCAGCCACGGCGCAATCACCTGGCCTCCCGCGTAACCAATAGCGGTAAAAATCAGCGCCCAGGCCAGCGCGCCGAGAATATTCAGTGGCAGAAAGATTTTCGGTGGGAGCTGGCTGGCACCAATTAGCGTTGGGCCAATCACCCGAAAGCCGTACATAAAACGCGTGCCGATGACAAACAGATAAGGATGACGCTGGATCAGCTTTTGTGCGCGCTCAATTTTGTCCTGATGTTTTGATAAACGGCGTAACAGTTTGCCGCCAAATCGCCGTCCGCACAGATAAAGCACCTGGTCGCCAATCATGCCGCCAAGCGCCACAGAAAGAACCACCAGTGGGAATTTTAATAATCCCTGATGTGCCGCAACGCCTCCCAGCAATGTCACGGTTTCACCCTCTGCCAGACTACCGAGCACCAGCGCGGCATAACCATATTGTGAGATGAGTGTATTGAGATCCATAGATCGGTCTGTCTCCGTTTGATTGTCTGTAAGCATACACCCTGTGAATTGTTTACGCAGGAGAAGGCGTTTTATCACGCGACGCAAATTTTGCGTCAGAACAAAAAACAACCACAAGCTGACTTATACTTGAACTGTCAGGTTCATGAACTCACAACAAGGGGGCGGTATGAGCCATGTCTGGGGACTGTTTTCCCATCCCGATCGTGAAATGCAGGTGATTAATCGTGAAAACGAAACGATTTCTCATCACTACACCCACCACGTTCTGCTGATGGCGGCGATCCCGGTGATCTGCGCCTTTATTGGCACTACACAAATCGGCTGGAATTTTGGCGATGGCACTATCCTGAAGTTATCCTGGTTTACCGGACTGGCGCTGGCTGTCTTGTTTTATGGCGTTATGCTGGCTGGGGTGGCAGTGATGGGACGGGTCATCTGGTGGATGGCACGCAATTACCCACAGCGCCCGTCGCTTGCGCACTGTATGGTTTTCGCGGGCTACGTTGCAACACCGCTGTTTTTAAGCGGCCTGGTGGCGCTTTACCCGTTGGTCTGGCTGTGTGCGCTGGTGGGAACGGTGGCGCTGTTTTACACCGGCTATCTGCTTTATCTCGGTATTCCAAGCTTTCTGAATATCAACAAAGAGGAAGGTCTTAGCTTCTCCAGTTCGACACTGGCGATTGGCGTGCTGGTGCTGGAAGTGCTGCTCGCCATTACCGTTATTCTGTGGGGTTACGGTTATCGCCTGTTCTAGAAAGTTCTTTTGTGCTGCATTGCTGGCGTAAATATCAGCAATGCAGCATTTCCTCACGATTCTCCTTTGACGATCGCACTTTTTGCTCGTTATGATGGCCTCGCCAGCCTCAGTAAATCCTTACTCCGGCGGTGCGCAACCCATGCGCGTGAACCACTATCTGAATGCTCATCATGCCGAAATTTCGAGTTTCTTTATTTAGCCTGGCCCTGATGCTGGCTGTGCCTTTTGCGCCTCAGGCCGTTGCCAAAACGGCAGCCGCGACTACAGCTTCGCAGCCGGAAATTGCCTCCGGTAGTGCGATGATTGTTGATCTCAATACCAACAAAGTGATCTATTCGAACCACCCGGATTTGGTGCGTCCGATTGCTTCAATTACCAAATTAATGACTGCGATGGTGGTGCTTGACGCACGATTGCCGCTGGATGAAAAACTGAAAGTGGATATCAGCCAGACGCCAGAGATGAAAGGCGTTTATTCGCGCGTGCGACTGAACAGCGAAATCAGCCGCAAAGAGATGCTGTTGTTGGCGCTGATGTCTTCAGAAAACCGCGCAGCGGCAAGCCTGGCGCACCATTATCCTGGTGGCTATAACGCATTTATTAATGCGATGAATGCGAAAGCGAAATCTCTCGGAATGAACAACACGCGCTTCGTTGAACCGACCGGATTGTCGGTGCATAACGTTTCAACTGCCCGTGATTTAACCAAACTGCTGATTGCCACCAAACAGTATCCGTTGATTGGTCAGTTAAGTACCACTCGCGAAGAGATGGCGACCTTCTCAAACCCGGCTTATACCTTGCCATTCCGTAATACTAACCACCTGGTGTATCGCGATAACTGGAATATCCAGTTAACCAAAACCGGTTTTACTAATGCGGCGGGGCATTGCCTGGTAATGCGTACGGTCTTCAATAATAAACCGGTGGCGTTGGTGGTGATGGATGCATTTGGCAAATATACCCATTTTGCCGATGCGAGTCGTTTACGCACGTGGATTGAAACCGGCAAAGTGATGCCTGTTCCGGCAGCGGCGTTGAGCTATAAAAAACAAAAAGCCGCCCAGATGGCGGCTGGGCAGACGGCTCAGAACGATTAAGGGTAGGCAGGATAAGGCGTTCACGGCGCATCCGGCATTAGGTGCCCGAGCCTGATGCGATGCCTGCGCATCTTATCAGGCCTACAAACGTGACGCGTCCGTAGGCAGGATAAGGCGTTCACGCCGCATCCGGTATTAGGTGCCCGTACCTGATGCGATGCCTGCGCATCTTATCAGGCCTACAAACGTGACGCGTCCGTAGGCAGGATAAGGCGTTCACGGCGCATCCGGCATTAGATGCCCGTGCCTGATGCGATGCCTGCGCATCTTATCAGGCCTACAAACGTGACGCGTCCGTAGGCAGGATAAGGCGTTCACGGCGCATCCGGTATTAGGTGCCCGTGCCTGATGCGATGCCTGCGCATCTTATCAGGCCTACAAACGTGACGCGTCCGTAGGCAGGATAAGGCGTTCACGGCGCATCCGGTATTAGGTGCCCGTGCCTGATGCGATGCCTGCGCATCTTATCAGGCCTACAAATGTGACGCGTCCGTAGGCAGGATAAGGCGTTCACGGCGCATCCGGCATTAGGTGCCCGTGCCTGATGCGATGCCTGCGCATCTTATCAGGCCTACAAACGTGACGCGTCCGTAGGCCGGATAAGGCGTTCACGCCGCATCCGGCATTAGGTGCCCGTGCCTGATGCGATGCCTGCGCATCTTATCTGGCCTACATCTGCATCAGGCATCCAGCCGTATTTACTCTACTTCCTGCCAGTTTTTTCGCTTGCTGGTTTTACCGATCCCCGGGTTCATACTGTTGGTCGGATCGTTCTCGCGATAAAACTTCTGCAGCGTCTCCGGTGCCTTATACAAATGACCAACGTTATGTTCGGCGGGATATTGTGCGCCGCGCTGCTGCAATAGTTCCAGCATCTGCTCCTTCAACGCATGCACATCCACACCTTTTTTAACGATGTAATCCTGGTGGAAGACGTAACACATAAAATGGCCGTAATAGAGTTTATGCACTAACTGGCTATCGATCTCCGGCGGCAAATGCTCATACCACTCGGTGTCATTACGACGCAGAGCGATATCCAGTGCCAGAATGTCTTCGACTTCATCGGAATGCACCGCCTGATAACGAATTGCCGCACCTGCTGCTGCGAAACGGTGCAAAAATGCTTTGCTGCCTTCCTCCGGCGTACAGACAAAGAAATCACCTTCCGCCTGTTTGAAATAATCCACCAGCCAGGATTTGGCTTCGCCAATGCCATCGCCCGCCATTTTTAACAGCAGATGATGTTCATATTTATCGCGCCAGCTTTTCATACGCGGGGGCAAATGGCTGGGGAACAGATGGCCGAATTTCTGCATCGCACGGTCGGTAAAATGCGGGCGGAAGAATTTTACTTTTTCCAGCATCGCATCGGTACGCCCTTTGATATTAAAGAAGAGTGGCATCTTGTCGGTGCCAAGTTTATCGATCATCAGGAAGGTGTCTTTGCCGTATTTTTCCGCGATATCGTAGATATCCCGGTGCATGTATTCCCCGGCAACCGGCAGATTTTCAAAATTGGCCAGAATATGGCGGCGGATTTCAGTCAGGACTTCCGGCTGATTGGTGCCGATATAAAACACCTGCTGATTTTTCTCTGCTGCGAAAGTGTCGAGACGTACCGCGAATACCGCCAGCTTACCGGCGCAGCCGGAGGCTTCAAACAGTCGATCCGGGTCAGCGTTATAACGTGCGGGGGTGTCGGCTTCGATGTCACGCACGCGGTGAACATAATCATAATCGTGGGCGTGGCGGCCATCGTGGCGTACATCGTCATCTTTGATGCGATCGTCATCCAGTTTGCTGAGGATCTGCTCCGGCGTTTCGCCCAGATCAATCCCCAGATGGTTGACCAGCGTCAGTTTGCCGTTTTCATCAATGCGCGCGAACAACGACATTTCGGTATACGCCGGACCACGCTGTACCAGCGAGCCGCCGGAGTTGTTACAGATCCCCCCGATGACTGATGCGCCAATGCAGGATGAACCAATCACCGAGTGCGGTTCGCGCCCCAATGGTTTCAGGGCTTTTTCCAGCGAATAAAGCGTGGTGCCAGGATATGCCAGCACTTGCTCACCCTTGCCGAGAACGTGCAGTTTGTCGAGTCGCAGGGTGCTGATGATAACGATATCGCGATCATAATCGTTACCGTTTGGCGTGGAGCCTTCGGTCAGGCCGGTATTGGCGGCTTGCATCAGAATAATTTTGTCAGCGGTGACGCAGGCTTTCAGTACCCGCCACAACTCCAGTAGCGAGCCTGGGAAAACAACGGCCAGCGCGTCGCCCTGACCGGAGCGGAAGCCCTTGCGATAGCGGGCCGTTTTTGCGGGATCGGTGAGCAGGTGTGAATGACCCACCAGGCGGGCAAGTTCATTCAAAAAGGCTTTATTATCAGTTGTTGTCATGGAAGACATTTTCCACTCCTTGTGGTGGCGAAAAAACATCACAAACTAGAATAGCGCCTTGTACGACAATTCAGCGAGTGAATATTTTGAAAATTCAGACAATAAACAGAGCATTCTTTTTCTCTCTCCATCATGCTTATGGCAAACTACGGTTTTTGCACCATTTTCGCTGCCACGTCGGGCAACAGAGGAAGAAAAATCCATATGAAATGGCTATGTTCAGTAGGTATCGCGGTGAGTCTGGCCCTACAACCA
The DNA here is from genome assembly GCF_002965125.1 of Escherichia sp. MOD1-EC6162. Lineage (NCBI taxonomy): Bacteria > Pseudomonadati > Pseudomonadota > Gammaproteobacteria > Enterobacterales > Enterobacteriaceae > Escherichia > Escherichia sp. MOD1-EC6162. The sequence continues at coordinate 32,928 of NZ_PTSB01000029.1, read as the reverse complement.
GCACTGGCGGATGATTTGTTCGGCAACCATCCATTAACGCCCGAAGCGCGGGATACATTCGTCACCGATCTGCTCAAGAAAATGACGGTTGATGAGAAAATTGGTCAGCTTCGTTTAATCAGCGTTGGCCCGGATAACCCGAAAGAGGCGATCCGCGAGATGATCAAAGATGGGCAGGTGGGGGCGATTTTTAACACCGTGACTCGCCAGGATATCCGCGCCATGCAGGATCAGGTGATGGAACTAAGCCGCCTGAAAATTCCTCTCTTCTTTGCCTACGACGTGCTGCACGGTCAGCGTACCGTTTTCCCGATTAGCCTTGGTCTGGCGTCCTCTTTTAACCTCGATGCAGTGAAAACCGTGGGGCGCGTTTCAGCTTATGAAGCGGCAGACGATGGCCTGAACATGACCTGGGCGCCGATGGTCGACGTCTCGCGCGATCCGCGCTGGGGACGAGCTTCCGAAGGTTTTGGCGAAGATACGTATCTCACCTCAATTATGGGTAAAACTATGGTTGAAGCGATGCAGGGCAAAAGTCCGGCAGATCGCTACTCGGTGATGACCAGCGTTAAACACTTCGCTGCTTACGGTGCGGTAGAAGGCGGTAAAGAGTACAACACCGTCGATATGAGTCCGCAGCGTCTGTTTAATGATTATATGCCGCCGTACAAAGCGGGGCTGGATGCAGGCAGCGGCGCGGTGATGGTGGCGCTGAACTCGCTCAATGGTACACCGGCAACTTCCGATTCCTGGTTGCTGAAAGATGTTCTGCGCGATCAGTGGGGTTTTAAAGGCATCACGGTTTCCGATCATGGTGCAATCAAAGAGCTGATCAAACACGGCACGGCGGCAGACCCGGAAGATGCGGTGCGGGTGGCGCTTAAGTCCGGTATCAATATGAGCATGAGTGACGAGTATTACTCGAAGTATCTGCCTGGTTTGATCAAATCCGGCAAAGTGACGATGGAAGAACTGGATGACGCCACTCGCCACGTGTTGAACGTTAAATACGATATGGGGTTGTTTAACGATCCGTACAGCCATCTTGGGCCGAAAGAGTCTGACCCGGCGGATACCAATGCCGAAAGCCGTTTGCACCGCAAAGAAGCACGTGAAGTGGCGCGCGAAAGCCTGGTGTTGCTGAAAAACCGTCTCGAAACGTTACCGCTGAAAAAATCGGCAACCATTGCGGTGGTTGGCCCACTGGCAGACAGCAAACGTGACGTAATGGGAAGCTGGTCGGCAGCAGGTGTCGTCGATCAATCCGTGACTGTGCTAACCGGGATTAAAAATGCCGTTGGTGAAAACGGTAAAGTGCTGTACGCCAAAGGGGCGAACGTTACCAGTGATAAAGGCATTATAGACTTCCTGAATCAGTATGAAGAAGCGGTAAAAGTCGATCCGCGCTCGCCGCAAGAGATGATTGATGAAGCGGTGCAGACCGCGAAACAAGCTGATGTGGTGGTGGCTGTGGTCGGTGAAGCTCAGGGGATGGCGCACGAAGCCTCCAGCCGTACCGATATCACCATCCCGCAAAGCCAGCGCGATTTGATTGCTGCCCTGAAAGCCACTGGTAAACCGTTGGTGCTGGTGTTAATGAACGGTCGCCCGCTGGCGCTGGTGAAAGAAGATCAGCAAGCCGACGCGATTCTGGAAACCTGGTTTGCCGGTACTGAAGGCGGGAATGCGATTGCCGATGTGCTGTTTGGCGATTACAACCCGTCTGGCAAGCTGCCGATGTCCTTCCCGCGTTCTGTCGGGCAGATCCCGGTTTATTACAGCCATCTGAACACGGGGCGTCCGTATAACGCCGACAAGCCAAACAAATACACTTCACGTTATTTCGATGAAGCAAACGGGGCGCTTTATCCGTTCGGTTATGGTCTGAGCTATACCACTTTCACCGTCTCTGATGTGAAACTTTCTGCGCCGACCATGAAGCGTGACGGCAAAGTGACCGCCAGCGTGCAGGTGACAAATACCGGCAAACGCGAAGGGGCGACGGTTGTCCAGATGTACTTGCAGGATGTGACGGCTTCCATGAGCCGTCCGGTGAAACAACTGAAAGGCTTTGAGAAAATCACCCTGAAACCGGGTGAAACCCAAACCGTCAGCTTCCCGATCGATATTGAGGCGTTGAAGTTCTGGAATCAGCAGATGAAATATGACGCCGAACCCGGCAAGTTCAACGTCTTTATCGGCACTGATTCCGCACGCGTTAAGAAAGGCGAGTTTGAGTTGCTGTAACTCTTTATGAAGGGCGCGACGTTTGCGCCCTTTGCCTGATGCGCTGCGCTTATCAGGCCTACAGGTTGCAAACACCCCGTAGACTGGATAAGGCGCTCGCGCCGCATCCGGCAAAAAACGCGGGCAGTATTTCCCTCTTCAGTATTTATCTGATTCTGCCACTGAATTCGTCCTGTCAGGCTAATCCCGTCATTATCAACTATGCTTTTTTCTTAATTCTCTGAAAACAACAGTAAAAGAATGAGGAAAGCATCATGCCACTCTCAAAGCTCCAGGCCGGTTCACTGGTTTTGATAGCCGCCGTGAGCCTGCCGCTACAGGCGGCTTCCCCCGTTAAAGTCGGTTCGAAAATCGATACCGAAGGCGCACTGCTCGGCAACATCATTTTGCAGGTGCTGGAAAACCACGGCGTTCCCACGGTAAATAAAGTCCAGCTTGGCACCACGCCAGTGGTGCGCGGGGCGATTACTTCGGGCGAACTGGATATTTACCCGGAATACACCGGCAATGGTGCTTTCTTCTTTAAAGATGAAAACGATGCGGCATGGAAAAACGCGCAACAAGGCTACGAGAAGGTCAAAAAACTCGATGCAGAGCAAAACCAGTTAATCTGGCTGACGCCCGCACCTGCGAATAACACCTGGACCATCGCCGTGCGTCAGGATATGGCAGAAAAAAACAAACTCACTTCGCTTGCCGATCTCAGTCGTTATCTGAAAGACGGTGGCACCTTTAAACTGGCGGCCTCGGCAGAGTTTATTGAACGTGCCGATGCGCTGCCCGCTTTTGAAAAAGCCTATGAATTTAAACTCGATCAGGATCAGTTGCTGTCACTGGCAGGTGGCGACACGGCAGTAACGATTAAAGCCGCAGCCCAGCAAACGTCCGGCGTTAATGCGGCGATGGCCTACGGTACTGACGGCCCGGTAGCAGCGCTGGGGCTACAAACATTAAGCGATCCGAAAGGTGTCCAGCCAATTTACGCGCCTGCGCCAGTGGTGCGTGCGTCGGTGTTGAAAGAGTATCCGCAAATGGCGCAGTGGCTACAGCCTGTCTTCGCCAGCCTCGATGAAAAGACGTTGCAGCAATTGAATGCCAGTATTGCTGTAGAAGGGCTGGACGCGAAAAAAGTGGCTGCCGACTACCTGAAACAAAAAGGGTGGACGAAGTAATTTCCCGTGGCGCATCTTCGTATTAACTCTGTTCTGGCGTTGCTGCTGTTACTGATGGCAATAGCAGCGGCGTTGCCGTTTATCAGTTACGCACCTAACCGATTAGTTTCTGGTGAAGGTCGACAACTCTGGCAGTTGTGGCCGCAAACCATCTGGATGCTGGTGGGCGTTGGTTGCGCATGGCTGACTGCTTGTTTCGTTCCCGGAAGAAAAGGCAGCATTTTTGCTTTTCTCCTCGCGCAACTGGTGTTTATTTTGCTGGTATGGGGGGCAGGAAAAGCCGCGACGCAACTGGCGCAAAGTGGTAGCGCCCTGGCGCGTACCAGCCTCGGCAGTGGCTTCTGGCTGGCTGCGGCGCTGGCGCTGCTGGCCTGTAGCGATGCTATCCGGCGAATTTCCACGCATCCGCTATGGCGCTGGTTGCTGCATATTCAGATCGCCATTATTCCGTTGTGGTTACTGTTCTCTGGCACGCTTAACGATCTTTCGTTAATGAAAGAGTATGCCAACCGTCAGGATGTATTCGATGATGCACTGGCTCAACATCTGGCACTGCTGTTTGGTTCGGTACTGCCTGCGCTGGTTATCGGCGTACCATTGGGCGTCTGGTGCTACTTTTCCACCGCGCGGCAGGGGGCGATTTTTTCTTTACTCAATGTCATTCAGACCGTGCCTTCGGTGGCGCTGTTTGGTTTGTTGATCGCACCGCTTGCCGGACTGGCCGCTACCTTTCCGTGGCTGGGGACGCTCGGCATAGCAGGAACAGGCATGACGCCAGCATTGATTGCCCTGGTGCTCTATGCCTTGTTGCCGCTGGTGCGCGGCGTGGTAGTGGGCTTGAACCAGATCCCGCGCGATGTGCTGGAAAGCGCCAGAGCAATGGGCATGAGCGGGGGGCAGCGATTCCTTCATGTCCAGTTACCTCTGGCGCTGCCGGTATTTCTGCGCAGTCTGCGGGTGGTAATGGTGCAGACCGTCGGTATGGCGGTGATTGCGGCGTTAATTGGCGCGGGCGGTTTTGGTGCGCTGGTTTTTCAGGGACTGTTAAGCAGTGCCATTGATTTAGTGTTGCTGGGGGTGATCCCGGTGATTGTACTGGCGGTGCTGATCGACGCGCTGTTCGATTTGGTTATCGCACTGCTGAAGGTGAAAAGTCATGATTGAATTTAGCCATGTCAGCAAACAGTTCGGCACGCAAAAGGCCGTTAACGATCTCAATCTCAATTTTCAGGAGGGGAGCTTTTCGGTGCTGATTGGCACGTCAGGCTCCGGTAAATCAACCACTCTGAAGATGATCAACCGCCTGGTGGAGCACGACAGTGGCGTGATCCGTTTTGCCGGAGAAGAGATTCGTTCGCTGCCAGTGCTGGAGCTGCGCCGCCGAATGGGCTACGCCATTCAGTCGATAGGTTTATTTCCCCACTGGAGCGTGGCGCAAAATATCGCCACCGTACCGCAATTACAAAAATGGTCGCGGGCGCGAATTGACGATCGTATCGACGAATTAATGGCGCTACTGGGGCTGGAGGCAAATTTACGCGAGCGTTATCCGCATCAGCTTTCCGGCGGTCAGCAGCAGCGCGTGGGGGTTGCCCGTGCACTGGCTGCCGATCCACAAGTCTTGCTGATGGATGAACCGTTTGGCGCACTGGATCCGGTAACGCGCGGCGCGTTGCAACAAGAGATGACGCGCATTCACCGTTTGCTGGGGCGCACCATTGTGCTGGTGACTCACGATATCGATGAGGCGCTGCGCCTGGCGGAGCATCTGGTGCTGATGGATCATGGTGAAGTGGTGCAGCAGGGCAATCCGCTGGCGATGCTTACCCGTCCGGCGAATGATTTTGTGCGCCAGTTTTTTGGTCACAGCGAGCTGGGCGTGCGCCTGTTATCGTTACGCAGTGTGACCGATTATGTGCGCCGCAACGAACGTGCTGAAGGTGAGGCGCTGGCAGAAGAGATGACGCTACGTGATGCACTCTCATTGTTTGTCGCCCGTGGCTGTGAAGTGCTGCCGGTGGTTAACGCTCAAGGCCAACCTTGCGGCACACTGCATTTTCAGGATCTGCTGATGGAGGCGTAATCGCATGAAAATAGTGCGCGATCCGCTTTTCTGGTTGATTGCCCTGTTTGTGGCGCTGATTTTCTGGCTGCCATACAGCCAGCCGCTGTTCGGTGCCTTATTCCCACAACTGCCGCGGCCTGTTTATCAGCAAGAAAGTTTTGCTTCCCTGGCGCTGGCCCATTTCTGGCTGGTGGGGATCTCAAGTTTGTTTGCCGTGGCTATTGGCGTCGGTGCAGGAATTGCGGTCACTCGCGCGTGGGGCGCGGAGTTTCGCCCGATGGTGGAAAACATAGCCGCCGTTGGGCAGACTTTTCCACCCGTAGCGGTACTGGCGATTGCCGTTCCGGTGATGGGGTTTGGTCTGCAGCCAGCGATTATTGCGCTGATCCTTTATGGTGTATTGCCCATCTTACAGGCGACACTTGCCGGACTGGGAGCGATTGATGATAGCGTGACAGACGTTGCCAAAGGTATGGGAATGAGCCGGAGTCAGCGATTGCGTAAAGTGGAGTTACCGTTGGCCGCACCAGTGATTCTGGCTGGCGTGCGGACTTCGGTGATTATCAACATTGGCACGGCGACCATCGCCTCAACGGTCGGGGCCAGCACGCTGGGAACGCCGATCATCATCGGACTTAGCGGATTTAATACCGCTTATGTCATTCAGGGGGCGTTGCTGGTGGCACTGGCGGCGATCATCGTAGACCGCCTGTTTGAACGGCTGGTGCAGCGACTTAGCCAGCACGCAAAATAAAGGTATAACCTGCGAGCATGACGCCACCGATACCGCCTAACGCCATCAACAGGAACAGGGTGATAACCCCAATTTTAGCTATGCGCATAATGCACTCCTTATGTTAACGAAAGGATTGTACAGTAAAGCGCATTTGTTAACGAATCATTAAATGCCAAGCGGGAAAATATCATGTCCTTGCTCTTGCCAGTGGGTAAGTTGCTGCTGCTGGGCGGGAGACTGGTTGTCACCGCACCATACCAATAATGTTCGGCCTTCGAACAGTTCCGGGCGTAGCTGATTGAGCGAGTGAGCGAGAACATCAATACGCCATCCCTGTTGGCTGGCGATCCAGCCTTCCAGCCACAGGCGGGTGGTGTCCTGAATATTCCAGCCGACGACCAGCGCATCTTTGCCCTGTTTTTTACGTGCCGAGGCCAGACAAATGGCGATGTAGTTGATCAACACGCCATCAAGGATCGCCAGCAACGTCTGGAGGGTTGGCTGCTGACACTGAAGCCGTCGGCGCAGAGGAATAAACAGATGTGTGGTGAGGGTCTGAGCGGGATAATCCTGACCGCGCTCTTTGATCCACATTCGCAGACTTTGCAGATTGCCGCTTTGCAGGTAATTAAGCAGAGTTTCTTGCTGATCGCGCCAGCCGTTCTGCACATCAACATTTTCATTACTGAGTAGCATTTTGACTTTGCTCACCTGCACGCCGTTGTCGATCCAGCGTTTGATCTCCCGGATCCGGTCGATATCCGCATCGTTGAACAGGCGATGACCGCCGTCGGTCCGCTGTGGTTTCAGCAATCCGTAACGTCTCTGCCACGCGCGTAACGTGACAGGATTGATATCACAAAGCAACGCCACTTCACCAATTGTGTAAAGCGCCATCCATCCTACCACCCTTGCTCGCGAGGTCCCGGTTTAACTTTAGACGTAGTTTTGCGAACCAGGTAGTTTTGCCCGTTTTTTGTTCATCTTCAGGGTGATTTTGTTTTTGCCAGATTGTTTTGAGTGATCGTAATCACGAATTCTCATTTTTCTGCAAGAGTTCAAAGAAAGTTAAACGCAGGCAATGTATGTTACGCATGTTTAAGGGATCTGTGGTTTGCGGGTATGTACGATTTTAATCTGGTGTTGCTGCTGCTTCAGCAGATGTGCGTTTTTCTGGTTATCGCGTGGTTAATGAGTAAAACGCCATTATTCATACCATTAATGCAGGTCACGGTTCGTCTGCCGCATAAATTTCTCTGCTATATCGTCTTTTCCATCTTCTGCATCATGGGCACCTGGTTCGGGCTGCACATTGACGATTCTATTGCCAACACCCGGGCGATTGGCGCGGTGATGGGCGGCTTACTGGGCGGCCCGGTGGTGGGCGGGCTGGTTGGTCTGACCGGCGGGTTACATCGTTACTCGATGGGAGGCATGACCGCGCTGAGTTGCATGATCTCGACCATCGTCGAAGGTTTGCTCGGGGGGCTGGTACACAGCATCCTGATCCGTCGCGGGCGCACCGATAAAGTCTTTAATCCGATTACCGCAGGTGCTGTTACATTCGTCGCGGAAATGGTGCAGATGCTGATTATTCTGGCGATTGCCCGACCTTATGAAGACGCCGTGCGTCTGGTGAGTAATATCGCTGCGCCGATGATGGTAACCAACACCGTGGGCGCGGCGCTGTTTATGCGCATTTTGCTTGATAAGCGCGCGATGTTTGAAAAATACACTTCGGCTTTTTCTGCCACGGCGCTGAAAGTGGCAGCCTCGACAGAAGGGATTTTGCGCCAGGGCTTTAATGAAGTGAACAGCATGAAAGTGGCGCAAGTGCTCTATAAAGAGCTGGATATTGGGGCGGTGGCGATTACCGATCGTGAGAAACTGCTGGCGTTTACCGGAATTGGCGATGATCACCATCTGCCCGGTAAGCCAATCTCTTCTACGTACACCTTAAAAGCGATAGAAACCGGCGAAGTGGTGTACGCCGACGGCAACGAAGTGCCTTACCGTTGTTCTCTGCACCCGCAGTGCAAGTTAGGTTCAACGCTGGTTATTCCATTGCGTGGCGAAAATCAGCGGGTGGTGGGAACCATCAAATTGTATGAAGCGAAAAACCGCCTGTTCAGTTCGATCAACCGCACGCTGGGTGAGGGGATCGCACAACTCCTTTCGGCGCAGATCCTCGCCGGGCAGTATGAGCGGCAAAAAGCGATGCTTACGCAGTCGGAAATCAAGCTGTTACACGCCCAGGTGAATCCCCATTTCCTGTTCAATGCGCTTAATACCATTAAAGCGGTGATCCGCCGCGACAGTGAGCAGGCCAGTCAACTGGTGCAGTATCTTTCTACTTTTTTCCGCAAAAACTTAAAGCGGCCTTCGGAGTTTGTTACTCTCGCTGACGAGATTGAACATGTGAACGCTTATCTGCAAATTGAAAAGGCGCGTTTTCAGTCGCGCTTGCAGGTCAATATTTCTATTCCGGAGGAATTATCCCAGCAGCAGTTGCCCGCGTTTACCCTACAACCGATAGTCGAAAACGCCATTAAACATGGGACATCGCAACTACTGGATACCGGGAGAGTGGCAATTAGCGCGCGCCGTGAAGGGCAACATTTAATGCTGGAGATCGAAGATAATGCCGGTTTGTATCAACCGGTAACCAATGCCAGCGGGCTGGGGATGAATCTGGTGGATAAGCGTTTACGTGAACGGTTTGGCGATGACTATGGGATCAGCGTCGCCTGTGAGCCTGATAGTTACACCCGAATAACGTTACGACTGCCATGGAGGGATGAGGCATGATTAGAGTCTTAATTGTCGATGATGAACCGTTAGCACGGGAAAACCTGCGCGTATTTTTGCAAGAGCAGAGCGATATTGAAATCGTCGGTGAGTGTTCAAACGCCGTGGAAGGGATTGGCGCGGTGCATAAACTGCGCCCGGATGTGCTGTTTCTCGATATCCAGATGCCGCGCATCAGTGGTCTGGAAATGGTGGGGATGCTCGACCCGGAACATCGTCCATATATCGTTTTTCTGACTGCGTTTGATGAATACGCCATTAAAGCCTTTGAAGAACATGCTTTTGATTATCTACTGAAGCCGATTGATGAAGCGCGGCTGGAGAAATCCCTGACCCGCCTGCGTCAGGAACGCAGCAAGCAGGATGTTTCCTTGTTGTCGGAGAATCAGCAAGGACTGAAATTTATCCCTTGTACCGGTCACAGCCGTATTTATTTGCTGCAAATGAAAGATGTGGCATTTGTCAGCAGTCGGATGAGCGGTGTTTACGTCACCAGTCACGAAGGTAAAGAGGGCTTCACTGAACTGACTTTACGCACTCTGGAGAGTCGTACGCCGCTACTGCGTTGTCATCGGCAGTATCTGGTTAACCTCGCGCATTTGCAGGAGATTCGTCTGGAGGATAACGGCCAGGCGGAGTTGATTTTGCGTAATGGCTTAACCGTTCCGGTCAGCCGTCGTTATCTGAAAAGTTTAAAAGAGGCGATTGGCCTGTAAAAGACTGCTAAAATGGCTTTTTGCCTCATCAACACCTGAAGGCCTCATGCTAAGTAACGATATTCTGCGCAGCGTGCGCTACATTTTAAAAGCCAATAATAACGACCTGGTGCGTATTCTCGCGCTGAGCAATGTTGAAGCTACCGCCGATCAGATCGCTATCTGGCTGCGTAAAGAAGACGAAGAGGGATTTCAACGTTGCCCGGACATTATTTTGTCTTCATTCCTGAATGGCCTGATTTATGAAAAACGCGGCAGGGATGAGTCTGCACCGGCACTGGAACCGGAACGTCGTATTAATAACAACATTGTGCTGAAAAAATTGCGCATCGCGTTTTCGCTGAAAACCGATGACATTCTGGCGATCCTCACCGAACAGCAGTTCCGTGTTTCCATGCCGGAAATTACTGCAATGATGCGCGCACCGGATCATAAAAACTTCCGCGAATGCGGTGATCAATTCTTGCGTTATTTTCTGCGAGGGCTGGCAGCGCGCCAGCATGTGAAGAAAAGCTAAGACGGATATGGCGGCCATGTAAGAACATGGCCGCCGACAGATTATTTCACTTCTTTAAAGCCTGCGGCTTTCATCACCAGTTCCATTTGCGCCATAGTGATGCCTTTTTTGGCATCTTCAGCAGAAATGTTGATGCCAGAAATACCCTGCAGGGCTTTAAAATCAACTTTCTCCATATCGATAGTTACGTTTTCCTGTGCGTAAGTATCTGTAAAAGTTAATTTTTCTTCAACGCCAGCAATGTTTTTATATTTTGCGCTTAACGGCTCAAGCGTTTTAGCTGCATCTTCTTTGTTAGCCGCACCGATGGATGCGAACTGAATTTTAGTTTCTGAAGATTGCTTAAGTACCTTGTCGCCTTTGTAGACATAGGTAATGGCAATTTCAGTACCGTTCAGATTGGCACTAAATTTCTTTGATTCTTCTTTGTCACCACAGCCAGCGAGAGAGAAAACCAGAACAGATGCAACAACGAGGGAAAACAGCTTGTTGAAAGCCTTCATGTAAAACTCCATTTTATCAAGATCAGAAAACTGGTGACTCTCACCAGGGCGCTATAGAATATTCTTTATACCTCGTCTTGAGCAGTCCGGAAATGGAGTAGAACTCTTAATAAAAAGCATTTTTCCCCCCTTGTTGCTCAAGCATCAGTAACAACTGTTCGCAGAGTAAAACGCAGTTGTTTAATGTTTCACCCAGAGCCTCTCCCTCTGTAGTACGCAATTGATTCAACAAATGTGCCAGCCGGTAAAAGCCCTCCCCGGTCAACTCATTTACCAGCAAGCCGACCTGACTGATGACACTTTGCCCCTGATAGCGCCAGCCGTTATGTAGCACCTGAATTAATAATGACTGGCAGCGCATCAACAACTGAGGAGCGGTGGACGGCACAGGAAGAACGCTGGCGGAAGGTAGCGGTGCCACAGACGCAGTTTCTGCATCCAGCGCCCAGGCGCGAGATTGCGTCATCATCACCCGTGGCTCCAGCGTTAACTGTCCTTCGGTAAAACTGACGAATCCAGAAACCAGACACACGGGATCATCTTGCTGTCGTAACAGGGACGCCATGCGTTCAACGGCAAAGGGTGAGCTGGCAGAGGCTGGCAGTGATAACGTCAGCACATTATCTTCGCCTTCGCCACTGATTACCTGCGCATCCAGTGTCTGGCGGCTGCTGTCCCAGCCAAGTGAAATACACTCAGCCACAGGCAGAATAAATAAATTATCCACCTGATTAAGCGGGCGAACGGAGACTGGCGGGCGCTGGCGTAAGTATTCCCGTAACGCTACGATTCCCGGCTGGCGCAGCGGCGCACTCAGCATTTGCCACGCATCCGGAGACAGTGGAACGACGCTGCTTAAGCGGTTGCGCGTACCTAACAACAGCTCACCTTCGGCACTGCGTTTCGCTGCTTGTGAGACGATTTGCCCTCCCGCCAGCGCCCCTGCCTGAAAGGTAAATAGCCGACGCGTTGCCGCAGGCGCGTTTTCCTGTTCACTTCTCGGCCAACTGCGTGAAAGGTGTAAAATACTACCGGTGTCGGGGTCGGTGAACCAGATCCGTAAACCATACTGTTGGAAGTCTTGCCAGCTACGCATACCTAATGACACCAGCCGCAGATGATCCAGTTTTGCTTCTCCGGCAATCCCTGCGCCAACGACCGTGCGCCACGGCATGGGCGGTACTTCACCGACACAGTCACGTCGTACCATCTCTTGTGCACTGGCTAACCGACTGTTTAATGCTGCAAGCTGGCGCAAACATTCTCCTGCGTGATAGTGGCTGGCGCGGGCGTGGAACGCATCAACGCTGGCACGCAGTTGCCGTAGCGATTCACTTACCCATCGCCAGTTGCAGGCTTCTGCCGCTTGCCGGGCGCGGCTGAATGCAGCCTCGTAATGAATTAACGGTTGGCTGATCCCCCCCAGCCATAACGCGTAACTTAATTGCTGGACATATTTACGACAGGCTTTGCCCTCATCGCTGGCAAATGGAGCGTCATTTGATGCGATTTGTTCGCTGCGCATCTGCCAGAGCAAATGAGAAAATTCTGCCTGCTGTGCTTTGGCCTGGACGAATGCCTGCACTGCCAGTACCACGTGTTCGCACAGCGTTCCTTCAATGCAGTCACAACGGGCGAAACGAATACTGCTGCGGGAATAAAAACGCACATCGCTCATCGGTAAGCGGGCAGAGGGAATTTCGCCTGGCGCGCAGAACAGTTCAATAGTTATACCTTTGGCGGCGAGGGATTGTGCGCGTTTGTGCGTGGCAGTGGGCAGGGTAGTCAGTTCTTCCAGCCAGATTGCCGGGGGCCATTCCTCTGCTTTTTCCGTGGGCTGAGGGGTAGCACAAAGTCGCTGATAACTTAACACCAACATCACGCGATGGCGGCACATGCCGCTGGCCCCGCAGCTACACTGGGCCTCTTTCAGAGCCTGACCGTTTGCCAGTTGGCTGCGTGTACCGTCACTGAAAGTGGCGATCAGTGTGCCGCTCTCATGGCTAATTTCTGGGATATTGCCATTTTCCAGTTCCTTAAGGCTGCGCTTAACAAAACCGGCATTACTTAACGCTGTCAGTGCCTGTGGCGTCAGTTCTAATAATTCCGGGCGTAGTGAATTCATGACTGAAGATTCTCCGCCAGCCAGGAAGCCAGTTCACCCGGCGTCATGGCAGCTATTTGTGCACCGACATTGACCAATGCCTGGGCCATATCCCGGTCATAACAGGGGGTTGCTGTGCTGTCGAGCGCCGCCAGCCCCAGCACCTTGATGCCGCTTTGAACACACTGCTTCACCTGGTGGATGAGTGATGACGATGTTCCGCCTTCATAAAAATCGCTTACCAGAACAATCACGCTTTTACCTGGTTGTTCAATAAGTTGACGGGCGTACTCCACTGCACTGGCGATATGCGTTCCACCGCCCAGTTGCACTTTCATTAATAACTCTACCGGGTCGGCAACGTCGGCAGTGAGATCTACGACGCTGGTATCAAATGCCACCAGATGGGTGCGAATGCCGGGTAATTGCCATAAACAGGCCGCCATCACTGCTGAGTGGATCACTGAATCAACCATCGATCCGCTTTGATCGACCAGTAAAACCAGTTGCCATTGTTCACTATGGCGCTTAATGCGACTGTTAAAGCGGGGTGATTCGATATACAACTTGCCGCGTTTGGGGGCCCAGTGCTGCAGGTTGGCCCGCAGGGTACTTTTGAAATCGAAATTGCGCGCCAGGGGAATATGCGAGCGGCGACGGCGGTCACGCACACCAGAAAAAGCCTGATGAACTTCTTTGGCCAGCCGCGCCATAATTTCTTCAACAACCTGGTGCACTATCTTGCGAGCGGCTGCCAGCACCTCGGGATTCATCAGATGTTTAGTGTGCAATACGGCGCGTAGCAGGCTTTCGGAAGGTTGCATACGTTTCAGCACTTCAATATTTGTCACCACATCTTCTATGCCGTAGCGCAGCACGGCGTCGCTTTCCAGTAGCTCAATTACCTGCTGTGGGAAGAGCGTGTGAATATCATTGATCCACTCGGGCGTTGTGAGAGTTGAACTGCCCAGCCCTCCGTGCCGTTCACCGCGTTGAATGCGCTCAGGATCGCGCCCGTATAGCCACTCCAGGGCGTGGTCTATCCGTCGGGCGTTGCCATCAAGACCGCAAAGGGTAGTTTCAGCCGCTTCACCAAGAATCAATCGCCAGCGCTGTAGCTCACGGGTAGTCAGAAGGTCGTTCAGTTCAGACATGGAAAACTCCCCAGTGTTGCAGTGACGCCAGTGCCTGCTGTTCCAGTTGTTGATGATGAGCAATGGTTTGCGGTGGACAATGTAACGGCATTTGCAGTGCCGGGACGGGGAGCTGCGCCAGTTGGTAATGCTCAAGCACCTGATGCGCCAGCGCCCCGCGTTCTCGAGGCGGTAGCCAGGCCATCGCTGCACGTAAATCGGGCAGAGCGTTAATAAAATCGGCGTCGCTAAGTTGATTCAAATGAGTGCTGAAACCGGCGATAAATGCAGGCTGAGAAGCCAGTTGATGGCGAGCCAGCGCCAGCAAACCATGTAGGGCTTCGCCTGACTCAGTCGGGGATAATTGCGCCAGCATATCCAGTGCGCTTTCGGCACTGGCGTTGGGATGTTCCAGACGCATCAGCGCCCCGAGAGCCGCGCCGCGATCCAGCGCCGGGGCATGAATCGCCTGACTACGGCGCTCCAGTAAGGCCAGGGCGGCGGAAAGCGAAACACCTGGCAGTTGAATGCCACAATGGAGATCGCGCAGGATATGGCACAGCGCCTGCCAGCTATGCAAATGGGCGTGAAATTCTTTTTCGTCCGGCCTGCCGTTGGATTCACATAACCACAACGTTCGATCTATCGCCGCACACAGTGTGGTTTGCAGTATTAGCGCCCCTTGCATACCGCCAGTCTCATCCAGACGCCACAAGGCATAAAGCACTTCCAGCGCCTGGCCCATTTCGGCAAACTGATTTTCCTGGGCGATTAATAATGTGAGTTGCTCCAGTAATTGCTGACTGAAGGACTCCAGACCAGCTAACGCCGCCTGGCTAAGACATGTGGTGATGTTGCCGATTCCTCCTGTGTCCAGCATATCGGCTTCTAATTTATTGCGTGCGGCTTCCAGGAGTGTGGCACCAAAGCAGGCGGCCTCAATCAATGCCGCATGTTGGCTAAGCGGCAGGGTTAATTTCCATTGTTCTTCACCGTTACCCGCAAGCGTCAGTGTACTTCCCTGCTGGCGCACTATCCCCGGGATCTCCAGTATTGCCAGCCGATGTAACACCTGACTTTGCGCTAGTCCATCGGGGGTAAAGCGATTCAACGTCAGGTCGGATGGAAGAGTGATTTTGCTACGTTCCAGTTCGCAGGTGACATCTTTTGGCAGAGGCGGTTGTGGCGTGGAGGGGGCAAGTTTACCGAATCCGTCACCCGCTAATGTGTCTATCAACGTTAGCAGGATCGGATCGGTATCGGGATGAATAACGCCGCGATAGCTCCACGGCAACGGCGCGTTCAAGGCTTCTTTAATCAGCGATCCTGCTATAGCATCCAGCCAGTCAGTGCGTAACGGCAGTGTATGACCGCGCAATTGTGCCAGTGCCATCGCATGTAGATGCGCGGCAGCCATATCAGCGGTAGATGCGGGTAAGTGGTGCTGGCGCAAACGGGTAAGAATCGTTTTAAGTAACAGCTCACCTGCGCGTTGCAAACCAAATTTCCAGCACCAGTTTTGCCAGACCGGAGCAGGCATTCCTGAAAGGTATCCCGCCAGCACATCAAGGCGCTTTTCACTGTATGGCGTCAGATAACAACCGGTCACTGCATCCGGTAATGAGGGCAGCCTGGGTTTTCTCTCTTCCTGAGAATATTTGCGCCACAATTTTTCCAGTGCAGGGGCATGCCAGCCACCGCAGACGACTAATACATTGCCGTTGTTTTGCTGCATCGCCCAGGCAATCCAGCGGGCCATAAAGGCTTCGCGCTGGCGATTTACCGAATCACCCGCATCATTACCACGAAGTTGCACAAAGTATTGCGCCAGAGCGGATTGAAGTGTGGACTGCTGGCTTTCATCTTCGAACAGGTGATCCCACAGGGTATCGCTGTTATCCATACTGGTAGCGAGTAGCAGTAAGGCCTGATGGTCATTAGCCGCAACAGGTTCATCTTCATCTTCTTCACTCTGTGCCCAGCAAGGTAAATCGATAAACCAGGTTTGTGCCTGGATGCTGCGGGCAGTATGTAGCGCCTGCCACTCAGGTGAAAACTCGGCAAATGGGGTCCAGGCACCGCGCCCTGGGGCAACACCGTCCTGATACTGACAATAACTGTATATGGCTACCGGAAGCTGGTGGACTAAAAACAGTTCATCTACCCGGTCATTAAAATCGGCCGGTCCTTCAATCAACACGTATCGCGGTTGCTTGCTTTCAATTAGCGATTTCACCAGACGGGCGCAGGCCGGACTATGGTGCCGGATGCCGACAATTAACGGCTCACTCATGCATCTTTCCTCACGGCAGGCGGTGGCGAGCCTGGTAATAAGCCTGCCAGTGAGCTTCTTTGTGTGTGGCAACGCGCTGTTCAAAGTAACGGCGCAGACGAGCGCGATCTTCTTCGTTGTCTTTGACGATGGTGCCAGCAATACAGTCCACCAGATCGGCAGGTTCACCCGCGCGATTTGCTAAAAACCAGGCGCGGACGCCCACGGCGTGCGCTACGTTAACGGCTTCGGCGGTGGACATAATGGCCGTCAGGGTATCCATTGACGTTTTCTTCTCACCGTTGGCCCGCAGATCGCGGAACGTGCGTACCAGCAGCTCCAGTACTGCGTCAGGCACCCTATGCGGAATGCCACTATGGGCCAGTAAACGCGCTGACGCACTGGCGACCAGTTCCAGTTCCTGGGCGAAATCCATAATCGGAAAGACGGTTTCAAAATCGAAGCGACGCTTGAGCGCGGCGCTCATTTCATTGACGCCGCGATCGCGGGTATTGGCGGTGGCAATAATGTTAAAGCCTTCGCGAGCATAAAGCTGGCTTTCTTCACCGGCCAGTTCCGGCACCGTCATCACCCGATCAGAAAGCATGCCTAACAGACAGTCCTGCACTTCCAGCGGTGTACGCGTTATCTCTTCAAAACGGACGATTTTGCCATCGCGCATGCCTTGATAAAGCGGAGCCGGGACAAGCGCTTCTGTTGACGGACCGTGGTTGATAAGCAGAGCGTAGTTCCAGCCGTACTTGATTTGGTCTTCGGTGGTTGATGCGCCGCCCTGAATGGTTAAACCGGCATCGCCGCTAATGGCCGTTGCGAGCAATTCAGAAAGGAGAGATTTGGCCGTACCCGGTTCCCCGACCAGCATTAAACCGCGCCCGGTGGCGAGAGTCACTAACATGCGTTCAATAGCAGAAGGGCTTATTACGACTTTACGGCTGATGTTTTTCGTCTCATCACCAAGAATAAAAGCACGCGCTGCAGGCAAACTTAGCTGCCAACCGGGCGGGCAAGGTGCGTTATCATTTTGTTTTAATTTTGCCAGTTCATCGGCGTATAACACAGCAGCAGGCGGACGCTGCAGAAGATTATTCTGCGTTGACATATATTCATCCCTGAAATGTATTAATAAAACAAACGGTATTTTACGCGCAATAAATGTTTAACGCATTAATTGATTGAGTGGAAAATATCAGGAAAGCAGAACACAGTAAATAAAAGAACCTGCTGGTGAGGCAGGTTCTTTTATTTACTACTTTGACGCTAAGTTACTGATTATGCAATATTTCGCACCAACGAATAAATTATAATCATATCCACGCTCCATTGCAATTCAGTGAATGATATTTATAATCCTGCCCGTTGGGAGGTTGTGCCGGATCGGACCAATTTTAAGTCCTGGCTGCCGAACGGGTGGTGCCGCAGGCGGTGCCCTGATCCGGAGAGCAACGTTTCGTACCAACATACGTAAACCAGTATCGACAGGCAGTGTAAGGGTAAGGTGCTGGTATTGCGCTCCTTAATAAGGAGAGCGGATGGACACGCTGACACAAAAGTTAACCGTGCTTATTGCCGTACTGGAGTTATTAGTGGTTCTGTTACGGTTGATTGATTTGTTGAAGTAACGGGAAAATTGAAACGCATCTAAGGGGGAATACCGCTTCCTCCTTTAATAAACTATTATTCTATTTACTGGTTGAATATATTCTATAGTTCACCATTAAAAATTTCCATTATAGTTTCTGGTGATTTACCTCGTAATTTTCGCTCATCAATAAACTCATCTCTTATATAAATCAAAGCATCATTTATTAGCGGGTCTGCATCTTCTTGTTCACGTTGGTTAAATATTGGACGTAGCCGGAATCGTTCCAGTCGATAGACCGTTCCAGTAAATAATTTAGCGTATTTATGGATTTCAAGTCGGAAGGAAAAGGGTTCTTCAGGATCAATAATCTGATAGTCGTAAATAGCGACCAGTTCACTTTGCACGATCATGGATTTTCTCAGTTGTCAGACAGCGGGCAGTTCTGTTACTACCCGCTGTGTGTTAGTGGAAAATGACGTCTGGAGTACTTAACGCCTCACTCAAATCAAACACATCGAGTTCAGCAAAAGTGACAGATTGATTGTCACGATACACTCGAAGAGAACGGAAGCCCATTAGCGCTTTGCTATCAACATTGTAGTGGTTAAAACCGGGTGAAAACTTAAGGACCAGCCGGTTCTCGCCCAGGTCATAGACAAATGCGTCCTCATAGCCTGACTCCCAGCCTTTGTAGCGCATTCCCATAAGTTGCCCAACGGTAGCGGATTTACCTTCCCAGCGAGTCAGGCTGTTACTGGTTGACTCGTCAGGAGTGAGCAGTACCGTGCGCCGCGCCAACTGGCGAAAAGGCGGCATAATTTCGTAGTCGGCAAAAAGTTGTTCAAATTCACCACGCATTTCTGCTGACATTTCTAACGGATGCGCAATGCCAATCAGAGCGTCCGCAGGCAGGTCAATTGGCTCATCTTGTGCATTGCAGAATTCCCCCTCTGCGGCCACACGAAAGGCGTTGAGTAAATGTCGCGGTTCATTTGCCAGATAAACGCCCCATATCAGTCGCTGGCTAACCAGGCGAGTAAATGGATGATTAACAAAGAGAGAATGAAAATCTGCCAGCGGCCAGCGTCGGGTGGTGCGCAGGGCAGTTTCAAGACGCGGGAGCAGGTTTTTGCTCACCTGAGTGGCATCTTTTTTTAGCCCTTTTAATCGGGCCAGTGCCTCGGGCGCTTTCAGTTGATCGTCATCGGCTCGCAACCGTGGAACACTTTTCTGGCGAACGTTTTGCTGATCGTAGACAACTGGGTTGAGGTTTTCATCGAAGCGAACGGTAAACAACCGTGGACCAAAATCAAAAATCAACGCCTGCGGGTCATCAAGGCCCAGTGTTGGGACTAATCTGTCCGCTAACTCTTCCTCGCTTAACCCGCGATTTTCCGCGACCAACTGGAGATACTCCACCGCATTTTCACGTAAAGGACGCGATTTCGCTCGTTGCGAAATATGGTGCAGTTGTATCAGCGCCATATCATTATTCATCAGGGTAAGTATGTTCAGGCCACTGACAGCACGGGCAGATTTTCCTTCCTGTGGCCAGGTGAGGATCTGCGTCGCCAGATCCCGTGCCGTGCTTTCGTCGCCAAAGAGACTTAACGCCAGAAATGCCCAGTTGTCTTTTGCGGGGGCTCCAGCCTGTTGCCAGGCGGTAAACAGATCCCAGGCAAAAGCGGCCAGCGTTTGCGGTTGACAGAACGTTTTCAATTGTTCCAGTCCGCTATAAAAACGCCCACCCTGAGTAAAGCGCAGCATTTCGCCAATAATTTCCAGAGCATCATCGGTAACAAGCTGATTATTATTGATAAGCCGTGGCCTGCGCCACATTGTCGGATGCCAGAAATCAGGGGCTTTCGGAATGCGTGGTGGGTAAATTTCCAATGGGTTCTGTATAAGCAATTGCTCCAGGGCAGGCCACACATCAGCACGCTGCCAGCGGTTTGCCACGGTTTGCAGTAATTCGCCATGTCCTTGTTCATACAGTAAACGCAGGGCAAGTAATGCGGCTTCGCGGTTGTCGCCGGGCTTAGTAAAGACGAGAGGAATAAGTGCGGTAGCCGTATGTTCTGGCCATTGTAAAATCCATCGGCGTGCCAGATCACGCTGAGTGGCAAAGCGGTGCCAGATGCGGGCAACGGGCAGCGCCAGTTCTGTTGCGCCGAAATTTAAAATTAACGGAAATGTTTCTTTTGGACGATGTGAAAAAGCCAACAACAGACCGGGTAATGCATCCAAACCGAGGATGCTGAGAAAATAGTTTTCACCCGCGAACAGATGCTTTTTCTCATTGATACGCAGCCAGAAAGTCACTGCCATCTCACGCGGAAGCAGTGCCAATAAATACAGATTCCAGACACTCTTTTCCTGATGATAAGGCGAATGATTGTCCTTTTCCCAGATGTCAATTAACGTTTCAACGTCGCCGCTGCGAAGCGCCTGTTCTGCTGATTTTGCTTCCGGAGAATGCCAGCCATTGTTGATTTCCTCGACTCTGCCCTGGTAGTAATGCCACTGAAGTACTAATGATTCGCGTGCTGCATCCAGTTTGCCGGGCAGTATATAATTCAGGAACAGCCATACATCATCCCCAAAACCCAGCTCCTGTAGTACAACCCGACTACTTTTTCGTTCCATGCGTTCTGCAAGTGATTCCGTGCTGAAATAACGGGCAGACTCTGTGGTGGCAAGCCTCTCTTGCTCGCCCGGTTGCCAGTAGACTTGTGACGTTAATTCGAGCGGAACCAAATCAAGACGTGGTTGCGGCGATTTTTTCTTACTACGCCACGGAGGTGAAACCAAAATTTCAGGCAGAGCACTGCTATCAGGGCTATCAATGGCAGATTTCGGCGGCACGGATAAAAAACTATTCAGCACGGTTTGTGCTTTTGTACTTAGCCTGGGCTTCACTTCATCTGCCAGTTGTGGCTGCGATGTAATCAATGTTTGCAACAGATTACGCCAGTATTGATCACGTGCTTTTTGCTGTGCGGGCAGTTTTTTGTCTTCAATAATCGGATAACCGGGGCGAGCAGGTGGTGCTTCCAGCGCGATAAGTTCTGCCAGTGCAGTGAGCGTTGCATGGGGGAAATTTTTACTGTATTTGGCAACACGCTGCAGGCTGGGTTTATTTTTATCAGCCACCAGTAGCAAGATGCGGATGACCAGCGGGTGGTTTATTTGTACCAGCAGGCTGCCACAGCCTTCTTTATGAGCATACATCGCCAGGCGGGGAACGGCTGCAATTCCCTGTTCGCGTAAAAGGGCCGCGCAGGCAGCGTAACCGAAGTGGTTTTCATGCGACATATAACTGGCTTCACGATCGCTAAATACGTCCAGGCTCCAGTATCGTTCGAGTTTTTTTACCGCCGTATTATCAGTAGCAACGACCTTTAACCACTCCTTTGAGTAAAAACTCGTTGATGGGCTTTCAAGGCTGGCAAGCTCATTCGCTATATCTGGTTTTTCCGGAAGCAGCAGCGCAATAAAAGGGCGGCGAACTATGGGGATCTCTGGCAGTGCGGCAATGAGTTTGTCGGCACAACGCTGCCAGCAATTTTCCTCTGCCAGTGAAAGATGTTTACGCAGACGAAAATCGAAATTGCTATAAGTCTCTGAGCGATAGCCATAGCCCGTATTCTCGTTCGGTGTCATTAAACACACTGTTGATGGATCAGCATGATAACTCTGTACAATGAACTGACGCGCTATCACCACATCCGTCGCATATTCCAGCCCATATTTTTGCACGATTTCATCAAGTAATTGCTGGCTATCATTTTTCTCGATACAGATCAGAGCCGCCATTGTGCGGGCTGGGATTGACGGTTTATGCTCACCAATCAAATTGATCGCCTGCTGGATGGCGGACTGCCACTCCAGTGAACATTTATCGTAATGCCAGGTGATATTTTGCTTCTTGCCTGCTTGTTGTAGTAATTCATCTCCTAATGTCTGAATGAGACTTTCAGTGACAGCGGGCACCGGTTCGCCCGGCCAGCGGCGATGGCTTAGCGGCGTTTTGCCTTTTTTAAATTTCAGTTCCAGTTGCGCGTCGTCCGCCAGCCACAGTAATTCCTTGTTCATGTTCTTTCCTTATTCAAACAGTGCTTCGATGTCGTTAATCAACTCGCTGGCGGTGATGGCATCGAGCACGGAGAACAGTGCTTCCTGTGCAGAATTTCTTCCCCAGCCATAACTCTCTGCTTTTCCATCCCATAACCATAAATTGCTTAAGAGTTGCTCAGAGCTGAGTTCGACTGGCGACATGCCTACAGCAAAACCTTCATCGATTTCCATGATTAACGACCAGCGGCCCAGAGGTTTGATCATCCAGCCGATCCAGCCTGCATCCTGCGGTTCGCCACGCAACCAGCCTTTATTTGCCAGCCCCATCACCCGACCGCTCGGGCATTTTCTGCCTGTCCAGCGGGTCAGTTCGCTGGCATTGCGTTCGGCTTCTGTCAGGGTGTAACTGTTACGATCAAGCTGGCGGAATGGCGGTAACAGTTCGTAGTCGGCAAAAAGCTGACCAAAAGCGGCGACATCCGTCGGTGATATTTCCAGAACGTGAGGGATACCAATCGCTATATCACCTTCTGGGAGAGTGAAGAGATCATCGTCAGCGGTGCTGTAGCTGTTATCTTCCGCCACGCGGAAACAGGCCTGCAACTGGTTGTCGGTGTTATACGCGCCCCAAATCAGGCGACGGGTTAGGTGGCGAACCAGCGGATGCTCAACCAGGAAGAGTTGAAAGTTTTCCGCTGCCCAGCGGCGGCGCAGGCACATGGCTGATTCCAGCCTTGCTACCTGTTGAGCGGCGACGGTACGGGCATCTTTTTTCAGCAGTTTAAAGCGGTTAACGGCATCGGCAGCCAGCGTTTTATCATCGCTTTTGTTCGGTTTGGGCAGGTCTTTCAGGCGACTGCCGGACGCATCGCGCACAAACGGTTTTAGGGTTTCATCAAAGCTGACGGTGAACTGACGCGAGCCGAAATCCAGCAGCAGGGAGCCGTTATCATCCAGCCCCAAATCCGGGGCTAACCGGTCTTCAAGTTCTGCTACTGTCAGTTCGCGGCTTTCGGCAATGCTGGCAATTTTTTCTTTTGCCCGCTCCTGCAATGCTTTGAATTTCAGCTTCTGGGCGATACCGTTAAGTTGCATCAGGGCAATGTCACTGCCGATAGCGGCGAGAATATCCAGCCCGACGGTGGCGCGTTTATGCTGGGATTCGCCAGGCCAGACGCGAATAAGCGGCGTTAGTTTGCGGGCGGTGTCATCGTTACCGAGAACACCTAACGCACTGAATGCCCAACTCTCTTTCGACGGCGCGCCAGCAGTCTGCCAGGCGATAAACAGATCCCAGGCAAATTCAGCCAGTGAGTCTGGGGTACAGGCATCTTTCACCTGTAATAATCCCGGATACAGTGCTTCTTCCTGAGGGAAGCGAAGCATTTCACCGAGGTGGAGGAGGGCGTTATCTGGTAATATCTTGCTACTATTTTTTAGTACCGGGCGTGTCCATAACGAAGGTTGATAAAATAGCGGTAAAGAGGGAATTTTCGCCGGGTATTTAGCCAAAGGACTGTTGTCGTCATTTTTATTTCGAACCACCCACGGCGGCGAGACTAACACCGTTGGCAGAATTTCTGAGTTTGCGAAATCTTCATCGCGACTATTCAGCAATTGTTGACATTGATGTACTAATTTCGCAGCTTGTGACGATAGCCATTGGCCTAATTTTTCGACCAATAAAGGATTTGCATTAAGTAGTGAAACCAGCAAAGTATGTTTACGTTGATCGTTATTTTTTATTAATGCTTCGGCTAATGCCGCTATTGTGGCAGAAGGAAAACTTTCGGCACTTTTTATCAGTCGGTCATAACAACGTTTATTATAATCTGCGGCGTCTATGAGTCCCGTAACAGCCAGCGGATGATTGATACATTTCAGTACGTCACCGCAATTATCTTCTCCAGCATAGGGAAGCAGGCGAGTAAGAGCCTTGATGCCTTGTTCTTGCAGTACAGTGGCAGACCAACTTCTTCCAAATACATTAGTATCCTGATATGGCTCTAATATTTCCAGTATTTGTGGATCTGTCGCTACAAGTTTTAACATTTCCAGTTGTGGAATGTTCATCACTTGATGCAACTGGCGTGCGATATCATGGGCCACTTCGGGTATTTCAGGTATTAAAATGGCAATTAACGGCTGGCGATAGAGTGATATATGCGGCAACGCAACGAGTAATTTGGCAATGCAATTTTGCCAGACTTCCTCTTCAGCCAGCGATAAATGTTTACGCAGACGTAAACTAAAGTTGTCTCTATTCCTTCTATAGTTATCCTGGCTGTAATCTGAATTATTAATAAAGAAGGTCAAATGTTCCTTTTTATAATCAAAATCGAAATCAATTTGCCACCAGTAGATGACAGTTTCAGTTGCGTATTCAATACCGAAGGTGCTTACAATTTCATCCAACAACTCGGATGAGGTTTCATCATTCCAGCTTTGACAAAAACAAATTTCCAGTAAGGTAAGTACAGCCATAGTACGTGCAGACATCTCAGGCTTTCGTGCATTAATTAAGCTGATTGCCTGACTGATGGCATTACTCCATTCATCGGAGCATGAGCTGTAATCGAAAGTCAGATTCTTATAATAGTTGTAGGTTCGATTTGCCAGCCGAGAAATTAAATTTTGTTTCTCAGGTTGGGTTGGTTTTTTTACCGGATCTCCCGGCCAAAGGCGGTGGCTGAGAGCATAGCGAGCAATATTTGGGGGAAGAATAATGGGATCGTTGTCTGCTAACCAGGGAAAATTGTTCGCCGCTACCTGATGATCATTTATGGTGTCTTCCTGTTTTTTCGCTGCGACAGATTCTTTTTTCACTGACACCGCTGTTAATTTAGCATTTGTCTCCGCTTGTTCCACGTATCCCTTTTTTGTTTTCTCCGCAATCAGTTTCAGCTCTGCCTTTTCCGCCGCCGCAGCGTCCGCAAAGTTTTTGACCTGGCTTTGCCCGTTGGTGCCGACCTTACCCCAACTGATATGCAACTCGTTGCCTTGCTGCTCAACCGCCCAGAATTTATGTGATTTTTCGTCCTGATAAATATAGGTTTTCATTGCAAAGTCCTTTTAATCAAACAGTGATTCAATATCGTTAATCAGTTCGCTGGCGGTGATGGCATCAAGCGCGGAGAACGTGAGCGAGGGCTGTGTACTGTAGCGTTCCCCTGGTGAAGTCATTTTTACGCTTTCAACAGGTAGCAGGTCGCCATATCCCGTTTCGCCGTAAATCAATGAAAAAGGTTCTGTTTCAAGTTCGAGATCGCCATAAGGAGTAGATTTGCGCATCGCATAAACACTGCCGCTTTCTTCCAGACGTTGCCAGCCTCGGCGTTCCAGTCCGACAATGCGACCGGCCTGGCAAAGACGTCCTTGCCAGCGCGTCAGTTCGTGGGCGCTACGTTCATTATCAGCAAGACGATAACTACCACGATCGAGCTGTTGGAAGGGGGGAAGCAGTTCGTAATCAGCGTAAATTTGCCTGAATGCAGCGGCGGATTCAGCGGGAATTTCCAGCACATGCGGAATACCGATGTTTCCTGCTGGCAGCGTGAATAGCTCATCTTGTGCATCGCTGTAGGTGCTGTCTTCTGCCACGCGGAAACAGGCTATAAGGGTGTTTTCATCGTTATATACTCCCCATAACAGCCGTCGGGTTAAGTGACACATCAGCGGATGTTCCACCAGAAAGAGACGGAACTGCTCTGCCGTCCAGCGTCTGCGCTGGCACATGGCTTGTTCCAGACGGGTAATTTGCTGGCTGGCGATAGCACGAACATCTTTTTTCAACTGTTTGAAGAGGATAACTGCGTCAGTTGACAGTGTTTTATCATCACTCTGGTTGGGTTTAGGTAAATCTTTCAGAACTTTGCCGTTTTCGTCGCGCACGACGGGTTTTAAGGTTTCATCAAAACCAACGGTGAATTGGCGTGAGCCGAAATCCAGTGTCAGCGAGCCGTTGATATCAAGCCCTAAATCCGGTGCCAGGCGGTCTTCCAGTTCGGCCATTGTCAGTCCGCGATTTTCAGCGACCATGTTGATTTTGTCGCTGGCATGTTCTTGTAATGCAACGAATTTAATCTTTTGCGCAATACCATTAAGCAACATCAGCGCAATATCGCTACCGATATTGGCTAGCACATCCAGTCCGGATACTGCCCGTTTATGCTGGGATTCACCCGGCCAGGCGCGGATGAGCGGGGTTAGTTTACGCGCGGTGTCGTCATTGCCTAAAATCCCCAGCGAGGTAAATGCCCAGTTTTCTTTTGCGGGTGCGCCAGCTTCTGTCCATGCCGTGTAGAGATCCCAGCCAAAGTCAGCCAGTGATTCGCGGGTGAAGGTTTCTTTGATGATCGCCAGCCCAGCGTAGGGGGTAATGTCGCGAGGAAAGCTCAACATTGTGCCGAGGTGGCGCATAGCGTCATTTGGTAGAGGCAGGTTGTTACTTTTAAGCCGTGGTCTGCGCCATAAGCTGAACTGATAAAAGCCGGGCAGTGGGGCGATTTTAGCGGGATATTCTTCCAGCGGGTCGCTATCAAATAATGTTGCCAGCGCAGCTAAAACATCAGGTTGATTATACCCCTGGGCGATTTCCTCAATCGTTTCCCGCTGGTTTAAGTTCACTAGCAGGCGGAGCGCCTGGCGGGCATATTCCTGATTTTTGCACGGTTTGCCCAGTGCCACAGGAAGTAGCCCGGCGGTTGCATGGCGTGGGAAGTTAACCAGCCATTTTCGGGCATCTTCAGCAGACATTTTTTTCTGTAATCGCTGCGCCATCGGTAATGCTAATTCGCTGACGCCCAGGAAAAGGGTGAATATCCACAACTGTTGTGGCTTACGTTGCAGACATTTCATAAACGCAGGAATGGCCGCGTCACCAAAAATCGCCAGAATTTCTCTCTCGCCGGAGAATTGCTCTTCATTAATTATTTGATTGAGAAAATAAATAGCATGCTGAGTGGGTAGGAAGCAGAGCGCGTACAACTGCCAGTGTCTGCTTCCTTTGTTATGGTATTGCGCAAACTCTGCTTTCAGCGCGGGGAAATCGAAACGTAACAGGGCATCAACTGCGCTTTGTGGCATTATTTTTTTTTCGTATTGTTCTTCTCCGGTTCTGCGCCATTCCTTAAACCCCAGTCGCCAAAGGATTTGCTGTTCTGGCGTTAAAGGGATGAAAGACGTTTCCCAGCTTTCCTTTTCAATTAGTGGCAGATCGGTAAATAATGTTTGCTGTGATGCCTGAAATTTCGCGATTTCACTGAATCTGGATATGTCAGTATGACTGATTAACTCTGTAATTCCTGGTGTGATATCAGTGACGGCAGGAACTGGAAGCACCGGTAAATCAAATACGGGTATTGCATTCTTTTTCTTATTTATTACCCACGGTGGAGCGGTAAACAGCTCCGGCAACATATCCGCAGTGGCATATTCACATTCATCAGTCACAGGTTGCGGACGACATTCAGATAATATGCCTGCCGCTTTAGCATTAACCCAGGGAATAACGTCACATACCAACTCTGGCGTGGCGGTAATCAGTTTGACAAGTGCGTTACGCCACTGTGCATCTTCATGTATTGCCAGTAAAGTTGCATAAGCGGCAATAGCCGCAGCGGGATGTTTTTGGCAGGCTTTGCTTAAGTATTCCAGGTGCTTTTTCTTGCCAATTACACCAAGGATCAGAATTTGAATCGCATCCGGGTGATTCGTTTTCCATAACCATTTGACAAGATTTTCAGCGTTGGCATGTATGTGAGTGAAAAGGTCTGTGTATTTTACGGGATACTCGACAGGTAGCTTGAGAAGAATTCGGCTTACACCGTGCACTCCATTATTTGCCAGTAACGTAGCCAGATAATTGCGGAAATCATTATACAGTGGAGGGAAACCATATTTTTCCAGCGTAGCCAGGGCAACGTCATCGCTTGCTATCATACTTAACCAGGTCATTGCCGGAACGTTTTGATCTACATAACGTAGCGCCATAGCATTGGCGATATCCGGTCGTTCAGGGATCAGTAGCGCCGCAAAAGGTTGCCGTGCTGGGGAGAGTGAGGGAATGGCGGTAAGTACTTTATCTACACAGCGTTGCCACTCATCTTCTGAAGCGAGTGAAAGATAATGGCATAGACGCTGATGCCAACTCGGTAGCGATTCTGCTTCGAGATCAGGAGGAATTATGGTCGTGACGTCGGTTTTTACTGGTTTATATTTTAGTTGAAGAGCACGAAGAGCGATTTCAACGGTAGTTTCCAGTCCACAGCGAATGACTAAGTCATCGACCAGTTCATCTGCAGAGTAAGAGTTCCAGAAACTCCAGAGCAATGCAGCATCAGATTGCACACTCCCTGTTTGTTGATTATCCAGAATTCGCCTTTGTAACTCGGCAAACGCTAGCTGCCAGTTTTCAGGATAAGAGCGGTAATTGTTGTCGGGGTCATATGCCCTGGTGTTATCTGCGATGCGCTTCCATATTTCACCATCTTTATACAGGTAACCGATTTCTCTCGGCCTGCGGCGATGAGGAAAAGCAAATCGATTAATATCGTCAGTTACCGGAATCGTCGCATCATCAGCAAGCCAGGGGCATTTATTCTTATTTACAGGAGGAGTTTCAACTTCAGGAGTGACTCTGGCTTTGGTGGCTGGCGGGAGATTCACATTTGCCGAAGCGTCTTCCACATAGCCTTTTTTCGTTTTCTCCGCAATCAGCTTCAGCTCCGCTTTTTCCGCTGCTGCAGCGTCCGCAAAGTTTTTTATCTGGCTTTGTCCGTTGGTGCCAACTTTGCCCCAACTGATATGCAGCTCGTTGCCATGCGGCTCCACCATCCAGAATTTATGTGATTTTTCGTCCTGATAGATAAACTGTCTCATTCTGCATCCCTGTATTTTTATCCAGTCGAATACAGATGCTAACAGTATTTATGCAGGTTAGAGAGAGACGAAATCGCAAGAAAACAACTTTAGGAATTTATAAAGAAAAGGCGCTGTCGATGCAGCGCCTTGAAGGGGAATTATTTCACCTGATGACCCGGTTTAGCACCGGCATCCGGGCTTAACAGGAAGATATCTTTCCCGCCAGGACCGGCAGCCATCACCATGCCTTCGGAGATACCGAAGCGCATCTTACGCGGCGCCAGGTTAGCCACCATAATGGTGTGACGACCAATCAACGCTTGTGGGTCTGGATAAGCAGAACGAATGCCGGAGAAGACATTGCGTTTTTCACCGCCGAGATCCAGCGTCAGGCGCAGCAGCTTGTCAGAACCTTCAACAAACTCTGCGTTTTCGATCAGCGCCACGCGCAGGTCAACTTTGGCGAAGTCATCAAAGGTGATGGTTTCCTGAATCGGATCGTCTGCCAGCGGGCCAGTAACTGGCGCGGCGGTGGCTTTCACTTCTTCTTTGGATGCTTCCACCAGTGCTTCAACCTGCTTCATGTCGATGCGGTTATACAGTGCTTTGAACGGATTCACTTTATGCGCCAGCAGCGGTTGCTGGATACTATCCCAGGTCAGTTCCGTATTCAGGAATGCTTCTGCACGCTCGGTCAGTTTTGGCAGAACCGGCTTCAGATACGTCATCAGCACACGGAACAGGTTAATACCCATCGAGCAAATCGCCTGCAGGTCAGCATCGCGGCCTTCCTGTTTCGCCACCACCCACGGAGCCTGCTCGTCAACATAGCGGTTAGCCAGGTCAGCCAGCGCCATGATTTCGCGCACAGCTTTACCAAATTCGCGGCTTTCCCACGCTTCGCCAATCACTTCAGCGGCATCGGTAAAGGTTTTGTACAACTGCGGGTCAGCCAGCTCGCTTGCCAGTACGCCGTCAAAACGCTTGTTAATGAAGCCCGCGTTACGGGAGGCCAGGTTAACCACTTTGTTAACGATATCGGCATTCACACGCTGAACAAAATCTTCCAGGTTCAGGTCGATATCATCGATGCGTGAAGAGAGCTTCGCGGTGTAGTAGTAGCGCAGGCTGTCAGCGTCAAAGTGATTCAGCCAGGTGCTGGCTTTAATGAACGTGCCGCGAGACTTCGACATTTTCGCGCCGTTCACCGTCACATAGCCGTGAACAAACAGGTTGGTCGGCTTGCGGAAGTTGCTGCCTTCCAGCATGGCTGGCCAGAACAGGCTGTGGAAGTAAACGATATCTTTACCGATGAAGTGGTACAGCTCGGCGGTGGAATCTTTCTTCCAGTATTCATCGAAGCTGGTGGTATCGCCGCGCTTGTCGCACAGATTCTTGAAGGAACCCATGTAGCCAATCGGCGCATCCAGCCAGACATAGAAGTATTTACCCGGCGCGTTCGGAATTTCAAAACCGAAGTAAGGCGCGTCGCGGGAGATATCCCACTGTTGCAGACCGGATTCAAACCACTCCTGCATTTTGTTTGCCACCTGTTCCTGCAACGCGCCGCTGCGGGTCCATGCCTGCAACATTTCGCTGAAAGAGGGCAGATCAAAGAAGAAGTGTTCGGAATCACGCATTACCGGCGTAGCGCCAGAAACCACCGATTTCGGTTCAATCAGTTCAGTCGGGCTGTAAGTCGCACCGCATACTTCACAGTTATCGCCGTATTGATCTGGCGCTTTACATTTCGGGCAGGTGCCTTTCACAAAACGATCCGGCAGGAACATGCCTTTTTCCGGGTCGTACAACTGAGAGATAGTGCGGTTTTTAATAAAACCGTTCTCTTTCAGGCGAGTGTAAATAAGCTCCGACAACTGGCGGTTCTCTTCGCTGTGCGTTGAGTGATAGTTGTCATAGCTGATATTAAAGCCTGCGAAATCAGTCTGATGCTCCTGACTCATTTCGCCAATCATCTGCTCCGGGGAGATACCGAGTTGCTGAGCTTTCAGCATGATCGGCGTACCGTGCGCATCGTCGGCACAGATGAAGTTGACTTCGTGGCCGCGCATTCGCTGGTAACGGACCCAGACATCAGCCTGGATGTGCTCCAGCATATGGCCGAGGTGGATTGAGCCGTTAGCGTACGGCAGTGCGCACGTCACCAGAATTTTCTTCGCGACTTGAGTCATAGTAGGCATTACTTCTTAGTAGTGAAAAGGGGTTAGATAGTACCAAATGGGAAAATGTTAAGTAAGTACTTATCTATTTTCTTCAGGTAAACTATTTAGCTGATGGTTTATCTATATAAATAAGGAGTCGGGATGAACGAACAATCCCAGGCCAAATCACCAGAAGCCTTGCGCGCAATGGTCGCCGGGACACTGGCTAATTTTCAGCACCCAACCCTGAAGCATAACCTCACCACGCTGAAAGCATTGCATCATGTCGCCTGGATGGACGACACGCTGCATGTGGAACTGGTTATGCCGTTCGTCTGGCATAGCGCGTTCGAAGAGTTAAAAGAGCAATGTAGCGCCGAATTGCTGCGTATCACCGGGGCAAAAGCTATCGACTGGAAACTGTCGCATAGCATTGCCACGCTGAAACGCGTTAAAAATCAGCCGGGAATTAACGGCGTGAAGAACATTATCGCGGTCAGTTCCGGCAAAGGCGGTGTGGGTAAATCCTCCACGGCGGTAAACCTGGCGCTGGCGCTGGCGGCGGAAGGAGCGAAAGTCGGCATTCTGGATGCCGACATTTATGGCCCGTCGATCCCAACCATGCTGGGGGCAGAAAATCAGCGTCCGACCTCGCCGGACGGCACTCACATGGCGCCGATTATGTCTCATGGTCTGGCAACCAACTCGATTGGTTATCTGGTCACTGACGACAACGCGATGGTGTGGCGCGGCCCGATGGCCAGCAAGGCGCTGATGCAAATGTTGCAAGAAACCTTATGGCCCGATCTGGACTATCTGGTGCTTGATATGCCGCCAGGCACCGGTGATATTCAATTGACACTGGCGCAGAATATTCCAGTGACCGGTGCTGTAGTGGTCACTACGCCGCAAGACATCGCATTGATTGATGCGAAAAAAGGCATTGTAATGTTCGAGAAAGTCGAAGTGCCGGTACTGGGCATTGTCGAGAACATGAGCGTGCATATCTGCAGTAATTGTGGTCACCACGAGCCGATTTTTGGCACCGGTGGTGCAGAGAAACTGGCTGAGAAATATCACACGCAGTTGCTGGGTCAGATGCCGTTGCACATTAGCCTGCGTGAAGACCTCGACAAAGGCACACCGACCGTTATCAGCCGTCCAGAGAGCGAATTTACCGCTATCTATCGTCAACTGGCTGACCGCGTTGCTGCCCAGCTCTACTGGCAGGGAGAAGTTATTCCTGGCGAGATCTCCTTCCGCGCAGTCTAACGCGTATTAACCTTTCTGGGTACACTTCATACACCGCAGCAATGTTACATTGATGCGGTGTATTTATTTTTGCAGCTATAATGAACAGCTTTTTTAATGCTGCGAATATTCTGCGGATCTTCGTCCGAAACTGAACAAAGTAGATTGATCGTGCAGGCAATGCCCATTTACCATCCTTCGTGGCTGTGTAGTGGATGTACAGCTATAGTTTGTTATGCACTCAATCTATCCAGGCATAACCTTTACTACAGGGATAACGTTCAATGAATAAGTATTGGCTGTCAGGAATTATTTTTCTCGCCTATGGATTGGCGTCTCCCGCGTTTTCATCAGATACCGCCACATTAACTATCAATGGCAGGATCAGCCCCCCGACATGCAGTATGGATATTGTTAATAGCCAGCCCCAACAGCATTGCGGTCAGGTATTGCAAAGCGTTGATTCCCGCCATCGGATTTCTTCACCGGTAAAAGGCGTCACGACAGAGCTGGTTGCTGCGGGTAATGGGAACAAACGGCAAATCGTTTTAAATCGCTACGATTAAATCTGACAATATCGGGGTTAAAGAGTTTAGAAAGCTGAAATCATTCATGTGAATGATTTCAGCTTTTTTATTGATATTAAAAATGACAGCTACAGTAATTCGTATTAATTAATAGATTTGATAAATATTTAATAC
>NZ_PTSB01000028.1:0-55242 GCF_002965125.1 Escherichia sp. MOD1-EC6162 | reverse complement strand
TGCAGGATTTTAATTTCCATAACTGTCTCAAAAGTGACCATAAGCTCTCCTGAATCAGGAGAGCAGATTACCCCCTGGATCTGATTTCAGGCGTTGGGTGTGGATCACTATTGCACCGTTCGTGACAGTTGCGCATGGTTTCGTCGGTCACGGCCCATAATGGTTCACGACGACGGGGCCGGGTGGTGATCATCCAGCTTTCCATCTGCCTGACATAGCTTATATCTGTCAGCGGAACCAGGCGGACTTCATCTTTTGGCGGGCGTCCGCGTCGCGCGCGGACTTTTTCTGACAGCACCCGCACAAATGGTCTTAACCCGTCGAGATCAAACGACTCCGGGGGGCAGCGTTCTGGCTTCTCCGATACGAATACCAGTGTTCCACATAGTGGTGAACAGCATGTGATGTCGCTGGTCGGGCATATACCAGAAGAGGACGCTCACTTCCGGGGTCAGAAGATAGGCCAGGGTGGCACCGGTGGAGGTGGCCATGCCTCGTAATGCCACGGCGGTCGCAAAATCAACGCCCGGGGCGTTCGGCAACAACGAAACGCGTTCTGGTGAATTCTGCAGGGGAATGACATTGTTCATGAGTTATTTTTCACGTAGCACACACACTGTTTATGGATACAGGTATTCTGACCTGAACGCCCGGATCCTTCCACGACAATAAATCGCAGTGCTCGGATCCTTTTGTTTGCTTATCACACATTATTGCGGGTAAAACCATTTTGTGTACATATAACGAGTACACGAGATGTTTATGCAATCCATTAACTTCCGTACCGCACGCGGCAACCTTACAAAAGTACTCAACAATGTTGAAGTCGTGAGCCAGCAATAACGGTCGTACGTAACTGCCGCCGCCTGAAGTGTCTGCCAGGCAGTGATAAACGGTGCTTATGCTGCAGGCAACCAACTGTCATCCTGCCAGATTTCCCCTGCAGCGACAGTTTTCGCCTTCACATTTAGAATATATGCCAACCCCAAAAGATAAATTGTTGTCATAAATTAATATTTTTGTGGTAAGGCGATTCGAAATACATTATTTTCATTTATATAGTGATATGTGGCGCTTCCCCCATGCAATTCGGCAATCGCTTTGACTAAAGAAAGACCAAGTCCCTGACCTGCGGAATGACGCGAGTTATCTCCCCGCCAAAACCTGCGGAAGATTTTTTCCGGCTCATTAATTTTCTTTCCTGGACTGGCGACATCAATATTAAGATATCCGTTGAAATCAAGAAAACTGGTTATATGAATGAGCGATTTTTCCGGTGAATATCGAATAGCGTTAACAATAAGATTCGATAACATTCGTTGTAGTAAAATTTTATCCGCAAAGATTTGCTGATTGCACTCGACCTTAAAACGAATCTCTTTCTCGTCTGAGAGATATTCAAGATAGTCTAACAAATTTCCTGCTTCCTTATTGAGAGAAAGCAAATCCAGTTTCACCAAAACATTGTTTTTATCTGCTCTGGCAAGAAAAAGTATATTCTCTGTTAACCGCGAAATATTTTCCAGCTCTTCAATGTTTCCAGCGATTGTTTTTTGATATTCAGCGATACTTCTTGTTTGGCTGAGCGTGACCTGATTCTGACCAAGTAATGCATTAATTGGCGTTCTAAGTTCATGAGCGAGATCGTCAGCAAATTGACTAAGGCGTTCAAAATCTTTTACTAAAGCATGGTGCATTTTATTCAGTGCCCGCCCAAGAGGTTTTAGTTCACTCGGTAGTGCGCTAACCTCAACAGGTTCACGGGCATCGTTATAATTCAATGCTTCAGTTACACCACTTAACTTTTTGATCTCTCGTAATCCCGTTCTGATTAACAGCGGGCTAAGTACCGAGCACAATATAATGGAGACAATGCAAATTATAATGCTATTGATTTTATACTGTTCAAGCATGTTATGTCTTGCTGAAGCCAATTTAGCTACAGTAACCGTTAATACTGGCGAAATTTCATTAATATTAATTCGCAAAGCATCTATTTCTGTATCATTAATAATACTTCTGTAAATGCCAGCTGCGTTGATTGTCTCAGTCGCAGGTATGTTATTTAACATGTCATCACTGACATTTGTTCGGTTAACAATTTTATTGATGCCATCACCATGAATAATCAAGATATCCTGGCTAACATCCATCATCCGGTTAAAGTACACTGGTAAAGTGTCTGGATTTACTCCATCAATTAGCAACTGCTTGATCTGCGCTGTCCGGTTAATGAGCGTTGTATCATCGCGCCATTTCAACTCACTTGCCAGGCCATTATAGAGAGTCCATACAATTCCAGCGCCAGCTACAGACAGCAGTAATATAAAAAGCAAGGTTAAACGGATGGTTATAGATAATCTTTTCATTATTTTTTTACCACTACGAATGAATACCCCATCCCCCGGATTGTGGTGATTAGTTTTTCAGGAAAAGGATCATCAACTTTTGCGCGGAGCCTGCGAATGGCAACATCCACCGTATTGGTATCACTATCGAAATTGATCCCCCAAATTTCACTCGCAATAACCGTTCTGGGTATAATTTCGCCAGCTCTGGAGGCCAGTAGCCAAAGTAACTGAAACTCCTTGCGCGTCAGAGTAATACTGATATTGTTTCTGCTCACACTTTGGTTGACAGAGTCCATTCTTAACCCGCTGATTTCTAATGTTGAATTCAGGGCGTGATGTTGCCTTAATTGCGCCCGAACCCTTGCCAGCAACTCAGAAAATGAAAAGGGTTTTACCAGATAATCATTTGCTCCACTGTCCAGCCCTCTGACTCTGTCATCGACAGAATCCCTTGCTGTAAGGCAAATAACGGGGGTTTGCTTTGCCGTTCGTAACGTTTGTAAGATCTTCCAGCCATCCATACCAGGAAGCATAATATCCAGAATGATCAATGCATAATCATCCTTCAGCGCAAAATAAAGCCCATCTCTGCCATCAGAAACGGCATCAATGACATAACCCGCTTCTGAAAGCCCCTGCGTTACCCATTGCTGGGTTCTTTGATTATCTTCAATAAGTAGAATCTTCATGAAAATAATATGCCATAAATCATATATTATAGAAACAGCCTGGTTCATTACAAAATTGTAATTCTGCTGTAAGGTTACCCAGACGTTTTTTCGCTATCCTCAAAGCTCATTCACATGACAAGGATATAAACATGTTAAAGCGTTATTTACTACTCTCGGTGGCAACGGCTGCATTCTCATTACCGTCTTTGGTTTATGCCACACAACAAAACATTCTTAGCGTGCATATTTTGAACCAGCAAACAGGAAAACCTGCTGCCGATGTGACAGTCACTCTTGAAAAGAAAGCGGATAATGACTGGTTACAACTTAATACCGCTAAAACAGATAAAGATGGAAGAATTAAGGCGCTGTGGCCCGAACAAACTGCGACCACAGGCGATTATCGTGTCATATTTAAAACCGGGGACTATTTCAAGCAACAAAATCTTGAAAGTTTCTTTCCTGAGATCCCCGTTGAATTTCATATTAATAAACTGAATGAACATTATCATGTGCCTTTATTGCTCAGTCAATATGGATATTCAACCTATCGTGGAAGTTAACTCATAAATATATAGATGCATATCTCTGCTTCTGTCAGGAAAGACGTTTCCTGACAGGTTAGCTCTTGCTGATAAATAACAAAAAATCGTGATGAATTATGAGATTAAAAGAATCTGATATTACCGCCGAGTCGGCTTTTTTTATGCAACGTCGGCAAGTTCTGAAAGCATTAGGTATCAGCGCTGCAGCCCTCTCTTTACCAAACGCCGCCCATGCGGATGTGCTCAGCTGGTTTAAGGGTAACAATCGCCCGCCCGCGCCCGCCGGGAAGCCATTGGAATTCAGCAGGCCTGCTGCCTGGCAAAATAACCTGCCACTGACGCCGGAAGATAAAGTTTCCGGCTATAACAACTTCTATGAGTTCGGACTGGATAAAGCCGATCCGGCGGCAAATGCCGGCAGTCTGAAAACCGATCCGTGGACGTTGAAAATCAGCGGCGAAGTCGCTAAACCGTTAACCCTCGATCATGATGCACTGACCCGTCGTTTCCCGCTGGAAGAGCGGATTTATCGTATGCGTTGCGTAGAAGCGTGGTCGATGGTGGTGCCGTGGATTGGTTTTCCGCTGCACAAATTGCTGGAACTGGCAGAACCGACCAGTAACGCGAAATACGTCGCCTTCGAAACTATTTATGCGCCGGAACAGATGCCAGGCCAGCAGGACCGGTTTATTGGCGGCGGCCTGAAATATCCTTATATAGAAGGATTACGTCTCGACGAAGCGATGCATCCGCTCACGCTGATGACCGTTGGTGTTTATGGCAAGGCGCTACCGCCACAAAATGGCGCACCAGTACGGCTGATTGTGCCGTGGAAATATGGCTTTAAAGGGATTAAATCGATTGTCAGTATTAAGCTGACCCGGGAGCGTCCGCCAACCACCTGGAATCTGGCCGCGCCCGATGAATACGGCTTTTATGCCAACGTCAATCCGCATGTTGATCATCCCCGTTGGTCGCAGGCTACCGAACGGTTTATCGGTTCAGGTGGCATTCTTGATGTGCAACGTCAGCCAACGCTGTTGTTTAACGGATACGCCGATCAAGTGGCGTCGCTTTATCGTGGACTGGATTTACGGGAGAATTTCTAAGTGCGACTGACAGCAAAACAAGTGACATGGCTGAAAGTTTGCCTGCATCTTGCCGGATTTTTGCCGTTTGTCTGGCTGATGTGGGCAATTAACCACGGTGGATTAAGTGCCGATCCGGTGAAAGATATTCAGCATTTTACCGGTCGGACTGCGCTGAAATTCTTGCTGGCGACCTTGTTGGTTACGCCGCTGGCGCGCTACGCTAAACAACCATTATTGATTCGCACTCGCCGCCTGTTGGGTTTATGGTGTTTCGCCTGGGCAACGCTGCACTTAACCAGTTATGCCTTGCTGGAGCTGGGAGTGAATAATCTGACGTTATTGGGTCAGGAATTAATCACCCGACCTTATTTAACGCTCGGAATTATCAGTTGGCTGATTTTACTGGCTTTAACATTCACTTCCACGCAGGCGATGCAGCGAACCTTAGGCAAACGCTGGCAACAATTGCATAACTTCGTCTATCTTGTCGCGCTCCTGGTCCCCATACATTATCTGTGGTCAGTAAAGATTACCTCAATGCAATCAGTAAGTTACGCTGTCCTGGTGTTGCTACTTTTAGGCTTGCGTCATAATAAATGGTTTTCTCTGTTCAAAAAGTTACAGAAGTTGTTTCAACACAAAATTACAACATAATCTGTGCGTCTCCTGCAGACACTTAGGTTACGTGGGCTGGCAGTAAATATTTAATGGAGTTGTCCAACTGGATAACCTAAACAATGTGCGTCAATGGCATGTAAGACGGTACGCTGTGATTTCATATGGCACAGGAGAAAACCGCCGAAGCCCGACGTAAGTCTGTGCGGTCGTCCTTCCGTCCTGCAATGCCATGCGCCCGGTCAGCGATGATAATGCTTCTTTGCGTAGTCGGAGTTGCCAGCGTCAGTAATATAAGACAGTAATCACCATTGTTAGTATAAAGAAATAACCAGGCCTGTCTCCCATCCCTGGGGAGACTTGAGGTATTTCCCATATACAGGCCAGAGTATTTATTCTCAGGATAATTGTTTCAGCATCGCAACCGCATCAGATTCCGGCATCGCAAACTGCACCCGGTGCCGTGCAGCCACATCGAGCGCAAACACCTTCGTGTAGACCTCCGTTGAGCTGATGGACTTATGCCCCATCAGGCTCTGCAGGACCTTCAGCGGTATACCGGCATACAGCATGTGCATCGCATAGGAATGGCGGAACGTATGTGGCGTGACCGGGACAGAGAACGTCACACCATCAGCGGCAGCGGCGGCAACTGCTTCCCCAATCCAGGTCCTGACCGTTCTGTCCGTCACTTCCCAGATCCGCGCTTTCTCTGTCCTGCCTGTTCGTTTATTACGCCGTTCCAGAGGAATTTTCAGTGTTGCCACCATCGTCTGCAGCTGGCTGACGTACCAGGAGTCAGAGAGCGGAACCAACCGGTGAGTCTGCTGACTGGCGGGCATTCTTCCTGCCGTTCTGGCTGCCTTTTCGCTCCGTTGTTTCAGGGTGGCAAGCTGCACAAACGGATACGGAGGCGCGAGCGAAAAATCCCCCCGCGTCAGCGCCAGTGCTTCATTAATACGCGCGCCGGTGTTCCACAGAGTGGCCAGCAACATCTTGCGACGCAGATCCGGGACGTAATGGAGCAGGGCACTCACCTCGGGAGCCAGCAGATATTTCGGCAGTTCATCATGAACCATCGACATCTGGCGGAGTGCCAGCGCTGCCGGATAATCAATGGCAACAGGAAGTTGTGCAGACTGTCCGGCAGAATACACTGCCGGTACCATGACTGCAGACTGGCTGTGTATAACGGAGCCTGACATTTATATTCCCCAGAACATCAGGTTAATGGCGTTTTTGATGTCATTTTCGCGGTGGCTGAGATCAGCCACTTCTTCCCCGATAACGGAGACCGGCACACTGGCCATATCGGTGGTCATCATGCGCCAGCTTTCATCCCCGACATGCACCACCGGGTAAAGTTCACGGGAGACTTTATCTGACAGCAGACGTGCACTGGCCAGGGGGATCACCATCCGCCGCCCGGGCGTGTCAATAATGTCACTCTGGACATCCACAAACAGACGATAACGGCTCTCTCTTTTATAGGTATAAACCTTAAACTGCATTTCACCAGTCCCTGTTCTCATCGGCAAAAGAGCCGTTCATTTCAATAAACCTGGCGACCTCTGCCATCCCTTCCTGATTTTCAGCCTGCCAGCGTTCTGCGCGCAGTCGCCGGGCTTCGTTCTGCATAGTCGTACTGACCAGACCGGAAATATTCACGTCATACGCCTTGAGCAGCTGATAGCTGTCGCTGTCAACTGTCACTGTAATACGCTGCTTCATAGCACACCTCTTTTTGACACGCTTCGGGTATGCATGTCAGTATATATTCTTATTCCGCAAAAATCAGCGCGTAAATACACATACTGTTATCTGGCTTTTAGTAAGCCTTATATATTTTACCTTTCGTTATGTTAACCAATAAAAATTAAAATCTGACTTATAAAAACAAAGCGTAATTACCGGAGAGCCGTTTCCGTCAGATCCGACTTTCCGGAATATCACAACTTTCCGGAAGTGTACCACGCTGAGGAAATCATCATATCGCTGTTTTCCGCCCCTGCGCGGCGCATCACAGGTCAGGGAGATGACACAACATATAGTGTCATGAGCAGATGAATTCAGCACGACATGTTGTGCTGACGGGAGATGGCGCTGTGCAGAGGGAAAGGAAGATCCGTAACTGCCGGAAACCGGATCTGCGCGGCGGGAAACGGGCAAGAAATATGATAATTAAGCAACTTACATAAAATCATATCAGATATGATTTTCATTATTTAAGATAAAACAATATCTGATATTATCAGGAATCAACAACACACAAATCATACAAGATATGATTTTTACCTGTCAGAACATTATCAGATAGAGCGTGCAGGATGGATGAAGAAAGGGGGTTTTCACTCAGCTATGAGCAACTAACCCGATTAGCGGAAAAAAATATCCGTGAATGTGGGCTGGACAGCCAGAGCGCCAGATGCATCAGTGAACTGAAGGCCTCAGCTCTGCTGTGGTTGTGGTATGAACTGGCCATTCATGGTGCGCCACAGAACAATCACGCACAGGCCCGGGAACGCATTGATACCGATTATCAGCGCCTCAAAAAACTCATCTGGCCGGAGGGTGACAGTTAATGACTCAGAGCCGCCGACCGTCGCCACTGCAGCGGAGAGTACTGATTGTGCTGGCTGCCCTTGATGAAAAACGGCCGGGCCCCGTGCTGACGCGGGACATAGAACGGGTGCTGGAGCGAAGCGGGGAAGCCCCGGTCTACGGGCCAAACCTGCGCGCCTCCTGCCGGCGCATGGAAGCATCAGGCTGGCTGCGCACCCTGCGCGCCCCTAATCTGCAGCTGGCTGTCGAACTGACGGATGCCGGGCGTGCACTGTCCGCCCCGCTTCTCGCTGACGAACAGGCGCGCGTCCTGGCGGAGCAGCGCGCGGCAGAAGTCGTCGTACTGCCGCTGGTCCCGGTATCAGGTCCGTCTGCAGACGGCACTTCTGCTACAGATCTGCCGGTGGAGCTGGACGGCATGACGTATCAGGCCTGCCGTGGAGATTTTGTGGTGCGTCTCGACGGCAGCACCTGTCTGCAGTTATGGAATAAAGAAGGCAGGGTGGTACGCCGGGAAGGCGATCCGCTGGAAGTGGCGCTGTGGCTGCAGGCCTGTCACGATGCAGGAATAGAGGTTCGTGCGCAGGTTAATGAAAGCATCACCCTGTAAAAACATACCTGCACGGTTTACACATCATCCCATGGTGGCAGCCGGTTAACTTTCCTGCGCCACCAGTGGATAGGAGATATGATCAGTCATAACATTAAGTCTAAAATTACAGATATCCCAAAAAGTCTGTAGCATAAAAGAGGCATGATGTAGAATACTGTGCCAAATAGAATATTAAAAGGATTTGATATATCCCCTGTTCACAGTTATATGTTTCTGAATTACATGGTGAATCCCCCCAACATAATGCTAGGATTTGAAAATGGCAGAAAAAAGAAAAAAACCATTACTGGTCAAGTCTTGAACTCCATTAAAATTAACAAACTAAAATGTATAAATGGATTAAACGAGATTATTTTTAAACCTCATGCGTTAACCGCAATTTTAGGTCCAAATGGAAGCGGAAAATCAACAATACTCCATGCTATAGCAAGCATATACATGCCTGAAGAAGGTTTCCCCGGTGAAGACCATCGGTTAATGCATTTTTTTCCACGCAGCCCACATGCTGAATGGAACGGCAGTGACTTCATTGTAAATTTAACTTATCGTAAAGATGGGGTAATGATTGAAAATGAATTGAAAAATTATGGAAAAGCTGATGTTCGAGGCTCACGATGGATTCAGATCTATGCTCGTCGTCCTTTAAGATAAGTTTACTATCTTGGCATTGATAAATGTGTTCCTATAATAGAATCAGAAAAAAAGAATAATATTCAGTATGAAACCAGCAGTGTCAGTAATGATTTAATAACAAACATTCTTCATTACGCCTCCTATATACTTAATAAACCATATACAAGTTTCAATCAACATCAACAACCCAATGGAAAAATATTGATTGGAGTTGAGTCAGAGGGAGTGGCCTACTCATCATTAAGTCTGAGCACAGGAGAGCAAAAGATATTTTTAATTCTGGAAACAATATTGAAAGCGGACAAGAACGCATTAATATTAATCGATGAATTAGATTTGCTGTTGCATGACGAAGCATTGAAAAAGTTAATAGACGTCATATCAACTCATGCCGAAGATAAAAATAAACAAATCATCTTCACTACCCATAGAGAAATGGTAACCACTTTATCAGACAAGATAAATTATAAGACACGTCGTAAACATTCAAGGCCGTAGTTATTCATTTGAAGAAACAAAACCTGATGCTATAAACAGATTAACAGGTAAATCAACAACTCCCATTGAAATATATGTGGAAGATGATCTGGCTGTTGCAATAATAAATAAAATATGCTCTTCACTTAAGGCCAGCAGATATGTGAAAATATTTAAATTTGGCGCAGCTTCAAACGCATTCACTCTACTTGCCAGTACACTTATTCGTGGAGATAATCTATCTGATAAACTTTATATTCTTGATGGCAACAAATATCCCACAGAAAATGAAAAGAAAACTGCTCTTGATAAAGTTTTCACCGGCACAGAATCACGAACTTATGAGTTAAAGGCGGCGGCGGAAGGAAAAATAAAACAATTTAATCTTCCAAATGGGGTTAAGCCTGAACAATACATTCATTATCTTATTACAAATGTCCCACTGGACGGATTGGGTGGCGAATATTTAGAAATAATAGAAACAGCAAGGGATATCAGAGTTGAACTTGATGCTCATAATTATATCTCGAACATTTTAACTAAATTGGGCATTGATCGTCCGTCCGGGTTAACACGAGTGATGGATCTGGCCTCCAGGCATCCCGA
Source organism: Escherichia sp. MOD1-EC6162 (assembly GCF_002965125.1). Lineage (NCBI taxonomy): Bacteria > Pseudomonadati > Pseudomonadota > Gammaproteobacteria > Enterobacterales > Enterobacteriaceae > Escherichia > Escherichia sp. MOD1-EC6162. Next base: position 45,078 of record NZ_PTSB01000028.1, on the reverse strand, counting down.
ATGGCATCAGTATGTAAGAGAAGTCACTGACTGGTTACAGCCCGTAGTTTCTGATTTAATGGAACGATTACCTGAGAATGATATAATAGATATAACTTAAAATATCCAACCATCCCAAATGAGCAAATACAAAAAGCTCATTTGGGATAATGATTAATATAATTATGCTGGTTCATTTCATGCCTGTCATAAAAAACAACAAGTTTTGTTCTGTTATTTTCTTAACGAATATATTATGTTAATCGTGAAAATATGATATATATTATTATATAAGAACACATCGTAGAGGTTTTTATGGGTAAATATCAGGAAGAAAAGAAAACCCCCATCATTATAGTGAAAAAACGTCGTACTCTTTCACCCCCTTCCTTATCTGAAGAAACAGGTGTTATCGCACGTTCAGAAACGGTAAAGATGGAAGAACCAGTCTCTGTGGGGAGCAGTTCTCCTGCCGTCGATACTCATCCCCCTGAAGCTTCTGCCAGTAAGAAAAAAAAGAAAAGACGCCGTTTTCCACGCCAGCCTCATTGGACTCATGAATTTACTCACGATTGCGTGGAAAAAGTTAAGTCTCTGTTTCCCCATCTTCGCGCAGAAAGCGGGGGATTTCTTCCACTGAAAATTGGCATAACCAATGATTCTGCCGCATTCCTGACAGAACACCCTGAGACAGAACTGACACTGGATGAATGGTCCTGTGCAATATCCTACATCACCACCCGACAGGTATATCTGCAGCGGACTGCTGTCGCAGGTATCCCTCGTTATGGACTGGATGGACTACCAGCAGGTCAGGTATCAGAATGCGATGCGCAGAATGCCAGACGCTGGCTGGCAATAAGGGAAAAACAGAAGCTAAAGATGAAAACCATGCAGGAACAGACCGCGTCAACCGAAAAAATTGAGCGGTAATTTCATCACGATAACAGCAGGTTACCAACACAATGATATTCATTGTGAAGTATTCCTTTCAGGCCAGCTTATGTGTTTTTTGCAGGCTGCTGGTAGCCAGCAGCTTCAATTGATCCCCAAAATCAGGGAAACCTGCAGTAGCAAGTACATCTGCAACAATGTCTGCTTTGGTATGATCACGTTCAAGCCAAACGAGTTTGAGTTTGGCTCCTGACTTTATAGTAGTGTGCATATTCCGAGGTAATTCTGAATTACCAAATGGGCATTCAAAGGCAATCATCGCCCTGAAAAAGCAGGCTAACCGTTCATCTGCAGGAATAGCAAACAGGTGCCATTGCTGACATAAAGCTGAAACCATCTGCATGTTTACATGGAAGCGACTCAACCTTAGAGGGACCAGATATTCTCCAGTTCCCCCTGTCCTGCAAGGCTATACGATCTGTCAGCAATGAAAATGTGCTGTACGCGGTTGAAGGGTTTACCCGCAGTCGGGCTGTCAGGGCCGCTTACGAACGTGTATGACAGAGTTACATTGTATCGTTCCGGCGAACTCATATTGACGCGTTTTTCGGGCGCGTCATCAGCGATGCACACGAACGATCGCAGTCTGACAATGGTCGATTTATTTTGCTTGCGCAGGGGCGAGCGCCGGGCAGGTACCGGCGGCGGGCTCTGAAGTACTGAGTCGGGTAATTGCGTCAGGTCGTGAAGTACTGACACGGGAATGGTTCCGGGCTGATTCAGGTTCTGCCCCGCTGTCAGCCCGCGTGGTTGCTAGCCTGGCTGATCTCCTGTCGTCAGGCGTTCAATTACCGACTTCAGGTTACAGCCCGGTGCACGAACACCTGACGGCAGGTATCTCTCACCCGGAGAAGGTAAATCCCTCAAGGGGCAGCAACTCTGCCAGTCGCTCCTCTGGCCATTCCGGCAGACGCGTCAGGACGTCTGTCAGCCAGGCATGTGGCTCCAGACCATTACGTTTTGCCGTTTCCAGAAGGCTCATTATCTGTGCCACGCGGTTCCCGGCCATCAGTGAACCGGCGAATAACCACGCTTTCCGCCCCATGACCACCGGGCGAATGGCTCGCTCACAGATATTGTTGTCCAGGGACACAGCTCCGTCACCCAGGAAGCAGCTCAGTTCATCGCGCCGGTTCAGGATATAGTTAATCGCCTTATTTAATGGCCCGTCGGGCGGACAGCACGGCTCCTGCTCTTCAAGCCAGGCAAACAGGTCGTTCACTATCGGCCGGGAGTACCGTTGTCGTCACTGCCGTATTTTTTCCACAGGTCGGTCGCGGATGAGTTTCTCAATGCGGTAAAGGCCGGCGATTTTTCTCAGCGCCATGGCTGCACGGGGCTCCCTGCTGGCCTTATACAGATTTGCGAAGCCGCGTCTTGCGTGGCTCCAGCAACAGGAGGATGTGATACCGGGGTGATTATCCGCCAGAGATTTGTACACGCTGTATCCGTCACTCACCAGCGTGCCACCACGCCAGCCCTGCAGCCAGGCCTCAGGATATCTGAGGGTCCGTCCGGTCTGCGAGTCAAAACAGACGACCGGCGGGCCGCTTCTTTCTCCGCTGACGTAAGCCCACAGCCAGCCGGAGCAGGACTTACCGCCTTTCCGGGTATCAAGGAGCCTCAGGGACGTTTCATCAGCATGAATAACATCCCGTGTCAGAAGCTCGTGGTGTAACAGTTTTGCCAACGGGGCCAGTGCAGCTCCGGCGACACCAACCATATCCGCCATTGTACTGACGGGAACCTCCACCCCCATTCGGGAGAAGATATGCTGCTGGCGATACAGGGAAGTTACGGCAACAATGGCTTACGAATCCGGCGGTAAGTAGCAACCCGGAGGCGGGCGCAGGCCCGCCTTTTCAGGGCTGATGCTTGTCTGACTGCACTGAAGCGCCTTTATAAAGGGGCTGCTGGTTCGCCGGTGGCCCCTTTCTCCTTGCTGGCATTGTATGGGCATGAACAACCAGACTGCCTGGAAGGCTGTTTCCCTCCGGGAACGGGAATGAACGTGCGCCTGCGGCGCTCGTTCTTTTCCCCCGCCTTCTCTGGTTATGGCCTGTCGGAAATTACATCACCTTCCCTGTGATTATTCTCTTTTTCCTCCTGTTCTGACTCTGATTACTGCTGCCCTGATTCCTGTCAGTTTTGTTCTTCTCCTACCTGTGCCTTTCCCGGGCGTCCCCCTGGCGGGGCGGGATGTCGTGAACGGAGCCAGCGAAGCTGTCTCCGCCCTGGCGGGCTTCCATCCCTGACGCCAAACCCCCGGCTTGCAGCGACCGTTCCGGTCGCGCCGCCTCTGTCGCGCCGTGACCTGCGCTCCCGGCATCCCGGCAAAAGGCCGCCGGGATGTGAGGGGCAACGCCGTTTCGCGCACGCGCTCTTCGTCGTTGCGGCGGGCACCTGCCCGTTGTTGTATCCGGTGCCATTCACCTGTTTAAGCCCCTGTCCCCGGGGGCAAAGACAGCCACAACCGTCTCCGCCAGTCCAGGGGTGAAATGCACATCCCACAAAAGTTTTTGCCCGGAAGCAGGCAAAAACTTTTGCGGTCTGCCCCCGGACAGTCGTTTCCGGTCGTGGCAGTGATGCCCCTTGCGGCGAAGGTTCTCAAACGGGTGATGGTTAATACCGGAGGGAACAAACGGCAGGTCCCCGCAAAACGTCAAAACCGCGGCTCCCGAAACTCAACGGGTGATGGGGGCTGAAAACATCAGATACAGAGGAATTATGAGCGCATTTTCTTTTAACACCACTTATCAGCCAACCGGCGATCAACAAAAAGACGCGATCACACAAATCGACATCATGCAGAATCGTGCTGTTCAGGCAAATCTTGCATATCAGAGCAGCCAGGATGCGGAAACGCTGATGAAACAGTTAGGGCAAATCAATGATGAACTGGGGGCGTTGTTGGACAGCGTGGAAAATCACACGCCAGTTATCAGACAAAAAGCCAGTGATTTGAGTGCACTGATGATGCTTTTCAGCCAACAGGCCGGTCAGCCCATGATCAGTCCGGTGTGATGATTTTCTCCCTGATTGTTGTCGATTTGTTAATAACAATCAGGGGGAGGAAATTAAGCGAAAAAATTTTTGACTTATTTTTTCTTTCAGCGAGGAGTGAATATTATGCGACTGGCCTCCCGTTTTGGCCGATATAATTCCATTCGCCGTGAGCGCCCGTTAACGGATGACGAATTAATGCAGTTTGTGCCGTCTGTTTTTTCTGGTGATAAACATGAATCCCGGAGTGAGCGTTATACATATATCCCAACCATCAATATCATCAATAAGTTACGTGATGAAGGTTTCCAGCCGTTCTTTGCCTGTCAGAGTCGGGTTCGTGATTTGGGGCGTCGCGAATACAGTAAACATATGTTACGTCTTCGCAGGGAAGGGCATATTAACGGGCAGGAAGTTCCTGAAATTATCCTGCTTAATTCACATGATGGTTCATCCAGTTATCAGATGATCCCCGGAATTTTTCGTTTTGTCTGCACAAATGGCCTGGTGTGCGGGAATAATTTTGGTGAAATACGCATTCCACATAAAGGCGATATTGTCGGGCAGGTTATCGAGGGAGCATATGAAGTGCTCGATGTCTTTGATAAGGTCACTGATAATATGGAGGCGATGAAAGAAATTCATCTTAACAGTGACGAGCAACATTTATTTGGCAGGGCTGCACTGATGGTCAGGTATGAGGATGAAAATAAAACGCCAGTGACGCCTGAACAAATAATTACTCCCCGTCGTCGGGAGGATAAACAGAACGATCTCTGGACGACCTGGCAGCGGGTTCAGGAGAATATGATAAAAGGTGGATTATCGGGAAAAAGTGCCTCCGGTAAAAATACAAGGACAAGAGCCATTACAGGCATTGATGGTGACATCCGAATTAACAAAGCATTATGGATGATTGCCGAACAGTTCAGGGAGTGGAAGTCATGATAATATAAGTAAAGCCCCGAAAAATTTTTTCGGGGCTTTACTTATATTATCATTATGCGGCATTGCTGTGTCGTCTGATATGCCTCAATTTCATCAACTGGCTTTCCGGTCGTCTGTAAATATTGTGCCCGCGAAAAATGGTCTGGCAGGAGGCTGCGCAGTTACCGGGTATATATAAGATGGGTTCCCGCTTCGCGGGGCTTCGGCCAGTCAGCATTATCACTCATATGGTATTTTTGTGTGTGGCCTTCCATGCCGCTGTCGCGGCATAACATCTTTCAGTACCCTCGTTTGTTCTTTATATTGCGATAAATGTTCTGTATTTTTGTAGCATAAATTTTTCTGCGTCGTTCCTGTTCCTCTGTGTTGCGAAAACCGGCATTGTAAGCACCGACAGCCCGCCACGTTACGCCCCACTTTTTGAACGCTATTGCCAGGTAATACGCACCGGTATAAATATTCATGCACGGGTCTGTAACCAGGTGTTCTGGTTTTATTCCGTAACGTGACAACACCTTAAAATGCTGGGAGTCGATTTGCATCAGGCCGGAGCCATATCCCGTAACAGGATTAATGCCGATAGCATTAACCCTGTTACGGGATTCATGCCATGAAATCGCTCTCAGTAAATCGGGATCTATTTTGTAATCTCTGCCAGCAAGTTCAAAACAGTCAGAGGAATATGTATTTCCTGCAAACATTATGAGGATAATGGCGATAATCATATGCATGCATTTACTATTTATAGTGTCAATACTATGGCGTGAGCATGCCATTTTTGTGCTTTACAGGCAATGCCCCGAAATTCCGAATCAGCCCCGGGATGCTTTTTGCCTCATCTCTCCTCTGAAAGTATTTTCCTCACACCTGTCGCAAAACTGTGTTTTGCATGATTTGTCTTTAGAATCAGTATATTAAAATTATTTTATGTAGCAAATTTTGCACTTTTCAGCTATACGCAGCACCGTAACAGTGCTGGATTGTGGCTGGATTGGTGCTGCTTTGTGGCTGGTTACAGTGCTAATCTTTATTAATCATGACATTACCAAACAACAGGCACCGTAACGGTGCCTGTTATGGTGCTGGATTGTGGCTGGATTTTGCCTGTACAGTGCTGCTTACAGTGCCTGATATTGATGCTATAGTGCCTGTTATGGTGCTGCGGTGCTGGATCAGGCACTGTTGCTTGTTTTTTGAACGGTGCTGCATCAGGCGCTGTAATTTTGTAGCAGGAAATATTTAATGCCGAGACAAAACGTTTATATGAAACAAAAAACACTTGATGGTATTCGTCAGCTTGTTGATGAAAGACTGGCTGAAGGAGCCACTCCGGCTGATGTTAATATGTCAAGTGTCTGTTCCGAATTGCTGGAGACGGGATTACGCGTTGTACAGCAATTAAAAAAGCGTGAACAGGAAGAGGAAAAAAATGGCGGGTTAACTGATGAGGAATTATTTCGTAAGCGACTTCTGGAAGAATGTATGAAGAGTCGCCTTACTACTCAGGCTATTCTTAATTGTATGTTTGATTTAACAGAAATAAAATCGGATTCGCGTCATAACTATCATGAGATGATTTCGAAGTTTAAGCATGAAATAAGAGAGTCGTTGCAGGAGTTTTTTCCTGAAAAAGAATGAGGGATATTGAACAAAGAAAAAGTGTTTGATAAAATTTGCATTGAAAAAATAGTTGGCGACGTCTGACTATTTTAAAATTTAACTGAGTCGCACTGACAGGGGAATATCGGTCCCGCTGCCAGTGCTAACCACAATCTAGCCGTTGCAGGAGGACTAGTTATGGCTAAGTACAACTCTATTGATCTATCTGTTAGATCTCAAGATCTTTTAACCGCTTTTCTGCAACATTATACAGATAATGCTGCTCCATGGTTCATTATGAATGCAGATGGAGAATATTTGCTACATTCCAGGACTGTTCCTGAACTTTTCAAACTCAAAAATCCCAATCTGTACGGGAAGTCTGATGAAGAACTAGGCGTTTTGTCTAAAAATTATCGTCGCAGAAACAAAAAGATACGTACAACAGTGATGAGTAAATCACTTCGTATCATTACTCTTGAAATCCATCTTTTTTATTGTGATAAACATTATACGCCGCTTGTGTATATCACAGAACCTTTCCTTTTTGGTGATGAAAAATACACAATAACGCGAGTTATTGATGTGTGCTCTCTAAGGCGTTTTAGTTTTATGTCTTATAATAAGATGTTATCAAAAGAATCTTCAACAGATAGTGTTCTCGAAAAGCCAGTCAGAGAATTTTCTGAGCTTAATCCGCTTGATTTCCTCAATGAGTCACAATGGTGTGCACTTTGGCTATGTTTGATGGGGTATTCTTATCGGGATATATCGAAAATTACAGAAAGGAATTTGAAAAATACAGCAGAACTGCTTAATCGTTCATTTAGAACGTTAAATGTACATACTTTAAAAAACTTTCTCTATATTTCTGGGTTGTATGGGTGGGAAAGATATATACCCAAAACGATCCAGTTAAAAAGTGTTACAAAACTATTAAAAATAATTAAGGCAGCATGCTAGAAGGCATTTTTGTAAAAATGACGGGTACAGGTGTACCCGTTTCGCTATTTGTTTTTTTCTGAAACAATATATCCATGAAGTGGTAGTGGGAGGGTTTATGAAAAGCTGTAGAACACGACATAAATCAGTATCGGTAGTAATGAGCGATGTTACAGCACAACGTCTTCATGAGGCCGCTAAGCGTTCAGGGCGTAAAGTCCGTCATGAAGCTATGTTGCGTTTAGCCCATAGCCTTAAACATGTCCCGGATATTGAGGAGATTTATTGGGAGATATTGAAGGAGAATTGATTTAGCCGTTTAAATCTTTGCTCAGTAAAGAAACTCCGTAGCGGGAGTTTAAATATCAGCAATACTCTTTTGCCTTTTGCGGAGAAAGAGCTTCTTTTGCATTTGTCATGCCCTGTTATTTGTGGGCAGGGACTTTTGCGCCCTGCAGACCGTATTTCCCGGTCACGATCGGATTTGCACCCGAGGGCGGTAGCGTATCTGCGATATTCCGGTGTTTCGTTCTGAATATCTGTTTTCGGGTATTCAGAGGGCAATTCCGCCCATATAACTTTTTATTGTCCGTTAAAGAGGAGTTTATATGGCTGAAATGGCTGTTTTAAATAATGTCATGGCAACGTCTGCGAAAAAACGTAAGCCGGGTTTGTTGTCACATTGTTTGGCTGTTGTTAATAAATCAACCGCCAAAGCCCTGGTGAAATATGTTGCTGCGCCGCTGGCTCTCTGGCTGGCTGCACAGGGCATGGCGCAGGCCACTGACCTGGCATCCGCCGGTAAGGCCGATGTGGAGGCAACTTTCGGTGAAGACTCCACCATGATGTATTACTTCATGATTGCGGAAGTTTTCCTGGTTTTCATGCTCTATCTGCGTAACCACAACCCGGCCACGTTTGTGTTGATCCCGGTATTTATTGTGGTGACCAAAGTTATCTTCAGCATGATTGCTCCCTGATAACAGCAAGGATGGTCAATGAGCGGTGAAGTGGAAGATCGTTACATCTTTCCTCAGACGCTGACCGAACAGAAACGCCTCATCGGGATCCCTCTTGATGAGGCGTCTGTTGGCCTGACACCGGCCTGTGTCGGAATTTACTTCAATCAGAGTCTGATCGGGTTGATTGCCGGGCTGCTGTTCTGGTTTGCGTTGACCCATTTCAAAAAAGGGAAGGGCACTTCCTGGCTTTTTAACATGTGTTACTGGCACCTGCCCGGCCTGAACGGACAGTTTAAGGTTCTGCCGGAATCGGCCTGGCGCCTGTGGCTTAAGTAACTAAGGAGGGACATATGGACCTGAGCGCACATCGCTCAGCCCTGAAGTTCACATCCCTGACATTTGTCATTCTGCTGTTTTTCCTCGGACTGAGCCTGTCCGCCAACGTTCTTGCCTGGTTACGTATTGAAGACCTGGAGCGGGGACAAAAAGAAACCTATATCCCGATGTTTTTTAATCAGCCGTTTTCGCTTTCACGCAATGTGGCAGATGCCAGCTATCTGCAGCAGGTGGCTGAATCGCTGATGTTTCTGCGGCTTAACGTCACGCCGGAGTCGATTAAAGCACAGCATCAGGCATTACTGCGTTACTTCGACACGGCTGCACGTCCGCAGATGAAAGCGATCCTGGACGCAGAAGCCAGTCAGATCATCACCAACAACGTCTCTTCGGCGTTTTACATGACGGGTATTGATGTGTACCCGCAAGCCGGCGTGGTGGATTTTCGCGGGACACTGAAAACGTGGATAGGTAAGCGGGAAGCTCTGCCGGAAGAGAAAGCGTACCGGCTGGAGCTGGGTTACCGGGATGGCATGACGACAATCAGGTCATTTAAGGAACTGGTGAATGAAAAAGAGAAAACCGCACAGTAACGGGCAGATGTGGCTGAGCGCAGTCGCTCTGTTGTGTAGCCTGGCCTGTGGCGTACAGGCTGCGCCGTCTGCACAGTTGCCGGTCAGGGTGCCGGTCAGTCCGGATGCACAGGCGCGGATCGCGCTCAGCAATACCCAGCCCAACCTGCTGGTTGTGCCTGGCGATCGCATTGTGGCTGTGGACAGTGCGCAGGGGACGTTTACGAATGCCGGGGACTACGGGCAGACAGGCATGGCGAACGGAGGTGTGGTGCTGATGACGGAAAAAACGACACCATTCACATTTTATGTTCGCACGGAAGGTGGTCTGGTGGTGTCGGTCATCGGACAACCACAGGCCCGGGATGGTCGGGTAGTGCACCTGATGAGTGACCAGCCAGTCCGCCAGAAGGCGGCTGCCCCCTGGGAACGGAGCCACGATTATGTGGCGTTGCTGGTTGATGTACAGAAAGCCCTGCTGCGCGGGGAAGTACCACCGGGGTATGTGGCTTCGCCCGTTGTCGGTGAACCGGTGTTTTCGCTTCCGGCCGGTCTGACGCTCCGGGCTGAGCATATGTGGAGTGGTGATGCCCTGCGGGTGTACCGCTACCGGGTCAGTAACCGTCAGTCTGAGGCAAGGGCTTTACCGGAGCGTCTCTTCAGTGCGCCTGGCGTGCGTAGTGTGCTGATATCACCGTGGGCAGAAACACTGCTCCCCGGTGCCAGCGCGGAAGTCTGGGTGACGGTGGGGCAGGAGGAGGTGAACGGTGGCTAATGTCAATCAGCTGGTTCGCCGCAAACAAAACCTGCGTATGGCTGTGATTGCGCTGGGTATCAGTGCTGTTGGCGCGGGTGCCTGGTATATGTCAACGGTTAAATCTTCCGGGAAAGCAGCACAGACACAGCAGAAAGCGCCTCCGCCCAATATGACCGGTGTGGTGTCACAGACGTTTGACAAGAAGGTCTCCGATGCTGCGGTCGCGGATATTCAGCATACCGCCAGTGAGGCGGAGAAAAAGCTCAAAGCCTTCGAATCCCGCCTGGCAAAGATGGAACAGCGGGAGCAGGACTACCGGGCAAAGATTGAAGAGCAGGAGAATGAACTGGCCATTCTGCGGGCTGAACAGGAGGCCATGAAAGAGAATGGCGGTCCCGAATTACCCGCAGGACAACCGGTGCCTTCTTTTGGCACTGGTTCTTCTGTTCCTCCGCCGACGGCGTTTTACCAGCCGGGAGGCGGTGGTGAGGTGAATAATCTGGCACCTGTCACACAGTATCAGGTGACACCGCAGCCGAAAAAAGGCCTGTCCTCGATGACGGTGGATTATGGTGAGAAATCTGCTGTCAGCGATAAACCGCTTCTGCCCTATATCCCGTCGGCCAGTTTTGCGCCGGCGGTGGTGATTGAAGGGGCCGATGCCAATGCGTCCGTCACCGGTAACAGTGACCCGTCCCCCATGCAGTTCCGTCTGACCGGCCTGGTCAGAATGCCCAACGACAAAACTTATGACCTGACCGGCTGCATGGTAACAGCAGGCGCGTATGGCGATATTTCCAGCGAGCGGGCGCTGATTCGTACTGATCGTCTTTCCTGTCATAAGGATGAGGGCGTGATTGATATGCCATTCAAGGGACACGTCTCTTTCCGGGGCAAGAACGGTATCAAAGGTGAGCCGGTGATGCGCAATGGCAAAATTATCGGCTGGGCGTTTGCGGCGGGGGCAGTGGACGGTATCGGCAGTGGTGTAGCCAAAATTGGTCAGGAGACACCGGGTGCCGGCGCTGTGGCCTCTGTCTCTGGCAGTACGGTGATGAACGGTGCGCTGGGTGGAGGGGCATCTCAGGTCGGTAAAACACTGAGTGATTACTACATCAAACGTGCCGAACAGTATCACCCCGTCATCCCAGTTGGGGCGGGCACGGAAGTGACGGTGGTGTTTCAGGAAGGCTTTCAGCTGAAGTACACGGATGAGGACAAAAAGTCCCGCCCGGCACAGCAGGCGAAAGCCGTGGTGGATAACGGCATTCAGGTGTCGCAGCAGATGCTGCGGGAACTGAATCTGGGGGATGCAGTCCCGCAGTCAGAGGGTCAGAGCGGAGAACAACAACAATGAAACCTGCATTACTGATGGTTCTTGCCGGTGGCCTGATGCTGACAGGCTGTGCCGGCATGAAAAGTGAATTTGACTGCAATGATACGGCCAGCAATGGCTGTATGACGATGGACGAGGCGAATAACAAGGCCCGTACCATGACTGAAAATCAGAAAGGAAAAGCCGCTGAAGGTCGCCGCATCCTGCCACCACTGGCTGCTGTGCCGGTGATTAAGGCGAGCGCGACGTCTGCGGGGGGATCACCTGTGACAAAAAATGCCGCAGCAGCTGTTACTCCGGGGGCAACAGCCCGCAATCCGTTCCGGGGGAGCGTTGCGGGAACAGGAGGTGTCGCTGTCATATCCGATGGCGCTCAGATTTCCCCGGTCTGGTCTGATATCGGCATGACGCGTCCCGTTCGTCTGCCGTCCACCACGGCACGGATGTGGATAGCGGCCTGGGTGGATGATCAGGCGGTCTGGCATCAGCCGTCAGTCGTGTCCTTTGAAGTGGAGCCTGCCCGCTGGCAGCACCAGGAGGTGAAAGGGTGACAGAGAACGTACCCCATGAACAATCTGAAGTGAAAGGCTGGCAGGTGTTGTTATCGCAACTCATGGGCGGCTGGAAAAAAACGGACGGCAGCCAGCAGGCGCAGCAAATCCTGGATGAGATGGACTATCCCTCTTTCGCCAGCCTGCTTCCGTACCGTCAGTACGACCCGGACAGCGAGCTGTTTATCAATGCAAAAACCACCGGTTTTGTCCTGGAATGCCGGCCCCTGTCCGGGGCCAACGAAGCTATCAGTAAGTCGCTGGATTATTTTTTGCGGGACAAAATCCCCCGCAAAATTCCTCTGACGTTCACCCTCGTGGGGTCACCGTGTGTCCGCCCGATGCTGGAGCACGGGCTGGCAGACTTCCGCTGGCAGGGGAAGCGGGCGGATGAATTCAATGCCATTACCCGTGCCTACTACGAGCGGGCGGCGCTGACACAGTTCGCCAACAAGAAAGGATACCCACTGACCTTGCGTCATTACCGTCTCTTTGTCTCCTATGCCGAAGAAGTGGGCAGCCTGACGGAGCAGAAAAAGACGGAACTGAACCAGGTGGCCAACCGGGTGGTGGCCGGCCTGGCGTCGGCGGGGCTGTGGTCGCAGCGGGTGGATAAAAAGGGGCTGGTTTCCCTCGTGCGCGAACTGGCGAATTTTCGCCACGGCAATATTGAGCCGCCGAATGGCAGTGTTGCGGAGTTTGAGCCGCTGAACACCGAATGTGTCGACCGCTCCCTGCGGCTGATGCTGCATCCGGACCGGATTGAGCAGAGTCTGCAGTCGCGTCGCGGCGGCGAACGTGAGCGCACACGCATTCTTAATTTCATGCTGGAAAAAAATCCCGAGAAACCGTATGCCCTGTGGCAGATGGGGGACAATATCAGCAACGTCACGGACCCGCTGTGCACCATTTCCTGCCCGTTTGTGATGACGCTGGCGCTGGAAGTGGAGGAGCAGGCCGGCACCCAGCGGGAGGCCAACCGCAAATTTATCCAGCTGGACAAAAAGGCGAACTCGCCCTTTGCGAAGTTTGTACCGTCGGTGAAAAAGCAGGCTGCGGAGTGGGGCAGGCTGCGGGAATCCCTCAGTACCAACCAGGACTCGTTGGCGCGTTTTTACTTCAACGTCACGTTGTTTTGTGAGGACAGGGATGAAGTGGCGCTGGAAACAGAGATGGCGGTGCTGAACACCTTCCGCCGTAACGGGCTGTCGATGTATATGCCGGAGTTTATGCAGCTGCGTAATTACCTCTCCGTCTTCCCGTTTATGATGCCGGAAGGGCTGTGGAGCGATATCTGCCGTTCAAATGCCATTCAGCGGGCGCGGGCCAGCAATGTGGCCAATATCCTGCCGGTGGTGGCGGATAACCAGGTCTGTCTGCAGGGGCTGCCCATTCCGTCTTACCGCAATCAGCTTTCCTTCCTGAACCTGTTCGACCGCAATGCGGGGCTGGATACGGATAACAACAACCTCTCCGTTACCGGTACCTCCGGGGGAGGAAAATCGTTTCTGATGCAGGGCATCATTCGCCAGGTGCTGGACAGCGGTGGCCGGGCCTGGGTGTTTGATATGGGCGACTCCTACAAAGGGCTCTGCCGTAATGTGGGCGGGGTATACCTGAACGCGCTTGACCTGCGCTTCAATCCCTTCGCCAACATTGTGGATATTAAGGAGTCCGCCGAGAGTATCCGTAACCTGCTGGTTGTGCTGGCCAATCCGTCCGGTAACTGCGACGACACTTTTATGTCGCTGTTGCTGAAAGCGGTGCATGAAGTCTGGAAGCGTAAAAAGAATGAGGCACTGATTGACGATATCGTGCTCTACATGCGGGAAGCGCTGGAGCAGCCGGAATACCGCGACACCACCACCGTGCGTTCGCGCATGGATGAGATTATCGTCGGACTGGAAAAGTACTGCCGCGGAGGGATTTACGGCGAGTACTTCAACAGTAAAAAACCGTCACTGGATGATAACGTGCGTTTCTCCGTGCTGGAGATGGGCGAGCTGAAGGACAAGCCTGACCTGCTGGCTGCCGTGATGTTCTCGATGATGATTTACGTTGAGCAGCGGATGTATCTCTCCGACCGTAAGCAACACAAGGTCTGTCTGATTGATGAGGCCTGGAAGCTGCTGTCGAAGGACAACAAGCGGGCCGAGGACTTTATCGAGAACGGGTACCGCACGGCACGTAAATATAACGGCGCCTACATCACCATCACACAGGGGATTGAAGACTTCGACGGACAGAAAGCCAGTGGTGCAGCCAAAGCCGCCTGGGCGAACTCCTCCTTCAAAATCATCCTGCGTCAGAACCGCGATGCGTTCCGTAAATACTGCCTGGATAACCCGGACCAGTTTAACCGGTTTGAACGGGAGGTCATTGAGGGCTTTCCGGCCGCCCGTGAGGCGCATTTCAGTGCCTTTATGCTGCGTTACGGGGGGCAGACATCATTCCACCGCCTGCTGCTCGATCCTATCAGTCGCGTCATGTTCTCATCCGACGGTGAGGATTTTGACTACCGTGAAGCCGGACTCCGTGCCGGTAAAGATATCCACGACATCATCGGAGAACTGGCCTGGCGTAAGTTCCCGCAGGAAATGGAGACACTGACGGAATGGATAAAACACAATCACTGATTTCCTCTGCCGGTACACCGGAAAAATCCCCCGCTAAATGCTCCCGTCGCCGTCGTTATCTGAAGTCTGTCGCCGGTGTGGTGGCGGGCATGATGGTGCTGAATGCGGCGGTCTCCCTGTTACTGACAGAGTGGCGCCAGCCGGTCATGGTCAGTTTTGATATGGCCGGAACCGTGAACAGTTTTATGTCACAGGCTGCGGCGCAGGCACTGGATGAAGCTCAGATAAAGGCGCTGACTGCACGTTTTAACCGTGCACTCTCTGACAGTCTGACGGCATATCAGCGTGATCACCGGGCCGTCATTATTGTGGCACCGGCCGTTGTGGGCGGTGCAGAAGATATTACGGCAGAGATTCAGCAGTCAGTGGCTGCACGTATGGCAGAAGGGAAGTGAGTATGGCAGATGAAATCGAACGTTTTCAGTCTCATCAGGCGATGCTGGAAGCCGATCGCATACAACGTATCCGTCAGCAGCTAACGGGTATCAGTGCCCTGTTCTGCGATGACTGTGGTGCGCCGGTCCCGGCAGAACGTCGCCGGCTGATACCGGGTGTGCGGAAATGTGTGGGGTGCCAGGAGGTACAGGAGATTCAGGCCCGCCATTACAGGAGGTGGCAGTGAAGTGGATGTGGTGCGGGCTGCTGATAAGCCTGCCGCTGGCGGCGAAGGATCTGGGTGTGCAGGGTGACCTCTGGCCGGTGCAGGAGCAGAGCATGCTTTCCCTGATCCATCAACGGCTGGAGAGCATGGAGGCCAGCGGGCAACTGGCAGAGATGCAGACGCAGTTTAAGGAACGGGTGGTGCAGAACACGCTGCGTCCGAAGCCGGTGGAGGGGCTGCAGACAGACACCCGGTCGCACACACACCGTGTTGATCCGACAGTGAGCGTGACAGCCGATATGGCAGATCAGAACGGGCGCATTTTTGCCCGTAAAGGGCAGCGTATTAACCCGCTGGATACCGTGTCATTAGCCGGTCCGTTGTATTTTCTGGATGCGGATGATGAACGACAGGTGGCATGGTTTAAGCAGCAGCCGGCAGAACTGAACCGTAAGGTGATACTGGTCGGGGGAAATATCCGTGATGCCACAAAGGCGCTGAACACGCGAATTTATTTTGATCAGGATGGCACCCTGAGCTGTCGCTTCGGGCTGACCTGGATACCGGCAGTGGTGCGTCAGGACGGGAGTTCACTGGTTGTCACATCGGCAGCTATGCCGGAGGGAAAATCGTGATAAGAAAGACGCTGACAGCCGCTCTGATTGCGCTGGGGCTGTATTCCGGAAATGTGCTGGCAGAAGACAAGGATAAAATGTGTGACGGGAATTTTGTTAACCCGATCAGCGATATTTGCTGGGAGTGCATTTTCCCGATGAGCATCGGAGATGTTTCGGTCTTTGACGGTGATGCACCAGATACGGATAACCCGTCCATGCCCCTGCAGATTTGTCCTCTGGTGCCGGTGGGTTACCGTATCGGCATGGCGATAGGATACTGGGAGCCTTTTGCGCTGACGGACGTGACCCGTTCGCCGTACTGCATGGTTAATCTGGGCGGCTTCAATATTCCGGTCGGAAAAGTCGGTGCTGGTAATGCAGGACAGGAAGACAGACCTGTGGCAGGTGGCTTTTATCATGTGCACTGGTACAAATACCCGCTGACATACTGGCTGAATATCATCATGTCGATTGCCTGTCTGCAGCGTGGTGATCTGGATATTGGATATCTGTCTGAACTTGATCCGACCTGGGATGATGATGCGCTGTCGTTAATTCTCTCACCGGAAGCTCTGGTGGTGGCTAACCCGATTGCACAGGGGGCCTGTGCCGCAGATGCGATTAAAACGGTGAAGGGGAAACCCATCAATGCGTTGTTCTGGTGTGCTGGTTCTCACGGCAGTCTGTACCCGTTTACCGGAAATATTTCTGATGAATTCAGTCCACAACAGTCGTCGGTGCTGTTATCGGAGCGTATGGCGTTCAAACTGCACCGTCAGGGGATGATCCTGAACAGCATCGGTGAGGACCAGAAGGTCTGTAAGGAATATTACTCGCCGATTATGCCGAAAGACCGTTTTCGCTATCAGATGGTGAACATGCACCCGGATACGAAAGCCTGTCACCCGTTCGGGCGAACGGTGATGGCCTGGGAGGCCGGTCATGC
This sequence comes from Escherichia sp. MOD1-EC6162, assembly GCF_002965125.1. Classification (NCBI taxonomy): domain Bacteria; kingdom Pseudomonadati; phylum Pseudomonadota; class Gammaproteobacteria; order Enterobacterales; family Enterobacteriaceae; genus Escherichia; species Escherichia sp. MOD1-EC6162. The sequence goes on along the minus strand of NZ_PTSB01000028.1, from coordinate 28,339 downwards.
GTCCCCCAATACCAAAAAGAACTACGGCTACCTGATCTGGCGTAAACGTAACTGCGTGTTTTTGTGAGTAGAAAAATGACAGTAAAAACGATACTGAAATGGCTGGATATGCTGACAGCTTGGGGATTTGTGATCGGATTAGCCTGCTGGGCATACGATCTCTTTATGGTCCAGTCTCCTGCCCGGTTTCGTGTTTTTGGGCAGGGGGAGATTATGGGGGATTTTACGGGGGTGCAGTTTGTGATGATGCCTTACATAACATGTGTAATCATTTCTCTTGCATCTCTGGGGCAGCTTAGTGGCTGGCCGGGAGAGCGAATATGCTGGAGAATGCTTATCTGGATGCACACTCGTCTCCTTGCGCCGACGCTTTTTAGTTATTACTCAGCGTATGTCCTGTTCGATAATGCAGAAGAACTCGTTAATGCGTCATTATCTCTTAAAATGATGAATTCTTCTTCGGTGATAGTTATTGTATTTTTCTGCTATTTCTTTTCTGCAGAGAGATATTATCAGTATAGAAACAGAAACCAACAACATGAGGATATTACCCCAGATTGATTCTGCTGCATCTTCAATAACGTGTTCTGATTTGTAATTGCTATTATTAGCAATGTGGTAAAATATTTTATGTTTAATAGAATATTTTGCCTTTTCCTCAAGGCATTTCACTGTGCACTGATGTTTTGGAATTGCATTAAGCAGAGACTCTGCGCGTTGATAGTCCTTGTTAGCATTAAAGTAACGCGCTGCAATGATTTTTTTATCAAAGGAGTACGTATCTTTCTGCAGCAGGTAGAGTAAGTGATTTACATCCTCCCGGTTGATGTCTTTCTTATTGCCATAATATGCACTGAGATAGAGTGGATTATCATGCAATGTTTCATCCAGAACAGAAAGCAGACGTGTTCGTTCATTCTCAGGTAGTTTATTTAATATAAATAACCGGTATATATCCTCAACTTTGTTTTCAGGCTGTGGTGTGTAGAAAAAAGGATGCAGCGTTTTGGCATACGCAGATGTCCATAGTTGTGCGGGCTGACCATGATTGTCTGGTTCAATGGTTTCCCAGAACTGCGGCAGACCATTCTCGTCGGTGTAAGCAATAAACGCATGTCCGGGAGCATGAACAATATTTATTTGCCGGTTCAGTAACCTTGCTGCATCAAGTAACAAATAAACATTCAGGTCACAGTCTGAAATCTTTCGCGAATAACCCGCGGAGGCGAGGGCGGTTTCCTGGTAATAAAAATGCTCGCCCAGAATGTTGTTGGCACACTGCAAAAACTGCCCTGTATTTCTGGTTGATGAACACTGTTTCTTTATTTCTGAAAGCACAAACTGTGTGTTTGATAATGCGGCCTGTACTTCTTCATCGGAAGTCAGACCATAATGCTGGTCTGTCATGATTATCCGGTGTGTCAGCAGTGAGTTGTCTGGCTTAACTGGCCCGGATGACATTATCTGAACAGGATGCTCTGTTGTTCCGGTATTTCTGAATGCAATAAAGCCGGCGCTGCCAGTAATGAATATCAGCGCCATAAAAAGGCGCTTCTTTCTGAATAACATCATATCCCTCTGTTTTTGACTGTTTTTCCGTGAATTCTAATCAGGAGTATTACTGTGTGGAAGATTGTCTCTGTCTGCAGCATAGCCATGACCTGCATGCTGTCATCCGGCATTGTCTGTGCTTCGCAGGACAGTGCGGCTTTTATTGAATCCCTGCGTGACCAGAGTGATATGTTGCGCCGGCAGGCTACTGTACCGGAGTTTCTGCAGCAGCCAGTGCCCGGAAAACATAATGATGCGTGGATACAGCGTCTGACCCGAAAATCACAGCAGGCATCCGCCCGCAGTAAAAAAACACCGCGTGCGCTGTATTTTTTATCGTTTTCCATACCGGAAGATGGTCTGATTCGCATGCTGCCGGAGGCCAGGACGCTGGGTATCCCCGCACTGGTTAACGGACTCATCGACAATGACTTCCGGAAAACAGCAGAGGCCGTATTCCGTATTACCCGGGAGAAAAATACAGGCGGTGTTCAGATAGACCCGATGCAGTTTGCAAAATACGGCATCACATCCGTGCCGGCACTGGTGGTGACCTGTGGTGAACGGTATGACCTGATTCGCGGCAATATCCGCCTGAAAGCGGCGCTGGAGCGGGTGGCAAAGGAAGGGGAATGTGCCCCGGTGGCTGAAGCGATTCTCAGGGAGAGTGAACGATGAAGCGGGTTATCGTGATGATGCTGGCAGCACTGACCACCTTCGGAACGGGATTGCAGGCCAGCGATAAATACAGTTCAGGGAAGCAGTTTGCGGACAACCTGAAGGGAAATGGCTCAGGCGTCCTGAATAACTTTAAACCGGGAGAGGTGATTCCCGGCTATACCGAAAATCCGCCGGAATCGGCGCATTACGGCGGGGTGACATCATCAAACTCTGCCAGTCTCGAGAGCGCAGGTGCCAGCGCTCTGAATAATTCGGAAGTGGGAAAACTGACGTCAGAAGTCATCATGAATCGCCCCAAAGACCCCATTTCCATGGATGCGCCATTTATCAGTGGCGGTTTTGATGTCCAGGATAAAGCCGATATCGTCACGAACGGCACGTATGACAACTGTGAAACCGTGAATGTCAGTAAAACGGAAATCACGTCGCATGTCTGTGAGCGGACACCGGCAGCGGAGCTGACCTGCACCCGTAAGGCCAGCATAAAGGACAATGTTGTCCGGAAAACAGTACGCAGAACTTACCAGAAGGTTGTCACGCTTGATTACAGCACTACAAACTGGAAATGGAACGGTGCACTGAGTATCCCGGAAAAGGGACGACTGCTGCAAGTTGCCGTTGATGGTGAGCGTCTGATTATTCCCTGGAACAGCAACTGTAACCGGGAAAGCATTTCAGAGAAGTGTAAGGCTTCTGTCAGAGAAATCATCAGTCTTATGGGGCGGGACTTTCCTGTCGACGTTGTGGCGTATCCCCGCAGGGATGCCATCTGTACGGGAGGGCAGAATTCACACTGCTCATATCATGTGCGGGATGGATGGGGCCGGATTCATCAGGCGTTTGATACGGATATGCAGGTTTCAGCCGGGCAGTCATTCCCGGTGATGAAGACATCAAAGACCTTTGAATTTTTAAAAAACATGGCCTCTGTGCAGGTGACAATAACACTGACTCTGGATGTTGAGGTTACCGAACATAAGCCTTCTGTGGAGTGGGTGGAAACCTGCCCGTTTAATAAGGCTGAAGAAGTGTTGCAGGGAAGTCAGTGTACAGAAGCCGGAGGGAACAGAACGATTAATATCGACGGGAAAACCTATACCGTTTACAGCGACTGCTGGGCCTGGAAAGACACGTATCTGAAACAGGAAGCGGATAACGGCAGTTGTGATGTGTATATGAAAAATCCGGCCTGTACGGCATCGCGCGTGAACTGCCAGGAGAAGAGTGGCAGCGCCTGTCTTCAGGAAGAAGTGACTTTTTCCTGCGAGAAAAAGGTGACCGGGGAAGCGCAGTTATGCAGCGGTCAGCTGGTTTGTGCAAACGGTGAATGTGACGCCATTGAGAACGGAACATCTGACGGTTTTGGTAAGGCGGTATCGGCGCTGGCAGCGGTCACGGCTGCGGCACAGGATGTGGCTGCCATGAATGATGTGAATGTCCGGGCGTTCACCGGCAAACCAGTGGAGTGCCGGATGGCCATCGCCGGATTTAACAACTGCTGTAAGGACTCCGGCTGGGGACAGGGCATTGGTCTGGCGCACTGTGACAGTGAAGAAAAGGCGCTGGGGAAAGCCAAAGAGAAACTGCTCACCGTTTATGTCGGCACATACTGCTCGAAGAAAGCGCTGGGTGTGTGCCTGCAGAAGAAGAAAGCCTACTGTCAGTTTGATTCGAAGCTGGCACAGATTGTTCAGGCTCAGGGGCGTAAAGGGCAGCTGGGTATCGGCTTTGGCAGTGGGAAACATCCTGACTGCCGGGGCATCACGGTGGAAGAGCTGCAGTCGCTGAAATTTGACCGGATGGATTTCAGTAACTTCTACAGTGACCTGAACGCCGGCACCACCATTCCGTCAGACAGTGAACTGGCTGAACGTGTGAAAGAGCAGGTTGCTTCGGCGCTGCAGCAGTCCGCAGGAAAGGGGCAGTAACATGAAGTCTGCGATGCTGTATCTGGTTGCGACAATAAGTCTGCTGGTATCCGGTCAGACAGGTGCGCAACGTGAACCGGTCCGCACTTATGTGGACGAACCGATAGTGGGCTGGCACTGGTATAACGAACCTCAGAAACAGGATGAGGAGGAAACGCCGCCACCGGCCACTGTTCCCCTGACATCTCTTCCTCCGACAGCACAGATGAAGGTCCTTCAGCGAATGACGGAGGAGCGGCTGAATACCGCCATTCTCTACCCGACGGTGGAGAATTTTACGGCCTACATGAAGATGCAGAACTTCTGGACCAGTCAGGCCAGTCGCTTCAGTGCCGTGGCCACCAAATCCCTGCTGATGCATCCGGAGCTGGATTACAACCTGCAGTACAGCCACTACAACAGCACGGTTCCGCTGCAGCTGCAGGCTGACCAGAACCGTCAGGTGGCTGCCATTCGTCAGCTGGCCAGTCAGTACGGGCTGTTCTTCTTTTACCGGGGGAATGATGCACTGGATGGTGAGCTTGCAAAGGTGGTGCAGCGTTTCTCTGACGAATACAACGTTGCGCTGATTCCGGTCAGTATGGACGGTGCCCGGAGCGAGGCGCTGCCGCAGACGCGTCCTGACAGTGGTCAGGCTCAGCGGCTGGGTGTGACGCATCTCCCGGCACTTTTCCTGGTTGAACCGGGGGCAGAGCGTTACCAGCCGCTGGCTTATGGCTTCATGACGCAGGATGACCTGATGAAACGTTTTTTAAGTGTGGCGACAGATTTTGCGCCACGGTCGTGAACGAAACGGAGAGATGTATGACACGCGAACGTTTTACTGAAAATCTGCTGATGTACCCGGGAATGGCGCTGATGGTTGCCTCCGTTATCTGGTTTTATCTGGCCGGTCTTCTGTCCCTGCCTGCAGAGGCTGTCAGTGATGAACTGGCATACGCCCTGTACCAGATGACGCTGGCTCGTGATGCACTGGCGATATTTGTTATCGGGGCGACGATGGGATTATCCGGTCTGGGGCTGGCTGCTTTTCATGCCTGGAAGAAATGGCACACAGCACCGGCAGGGGAACAGTGATATGTGGAAGCAGGCCCTGACGGGTTTATTGCTGGTTGCCGCCTGTGTGCAGGCGTCGTCCACGCTGGAAGAACTGCGCCAGCTTGAAGCGCACAAGACAACGCCGGGTAAGGCCAGCCAGGTGCAGACGGCAGTCACTTCTTCATCACCTGTGGCTCCCGCAGTCCCTGAACGCCGGGATTACCGTCTGCCGGACGGCCGGGTGGTCAATCTGAAGAACTACAAACTGGTGTTGTTCATGCAGTCACGCTGTGGTTACTGCCAGCAGTTTGACCCGTTACTGAAGCGCGTGACCGCACAGATGGGGCTGGATGTTTTCCCGTACACCCTGGACGGCATGGGAGATGCGTCTTTCCCGGATGCCATTCCGGCAACAGAAGCTGTGATTCGTGATATGTGGAGCAATATGCGACCGGTGACCCCGGCAGCGTTCCTGGTGGAAGTGAATACCCTGAAAACACTGCCATTGCTGTATGGCATTGTGGACGAGCAGACGCTCAGGCAGCGTATTGATGAAGGGCTGGGATTTGCGAATGCTGCTGTTACAGGAACAGGCAGCAGTATGAAAGCATCACCTGAATTTCCACGCTAAGTTCTGATTCTCCCTTTTTTCTTCTGATTACTCCGACGGAATTCTGGTCACCATGAACCAAAAAATTTCATCTCTGCTCCGGCAGACAACACTGTCATGCCTTGTGGCTGCAGTTCTGGTTATTCCTGCGCAGGCTGACGTCAATAATGACCTGAACAAATTCTTCAACAAGCTGGGCTTTGAGGGGAATGCCACCCGTGCTGCTGTCTGGCAGGGGCAGGCGGCAGGCTATGCCACCGGCGGCAACCTGTTCTTACGCAATCAGGTGAATACCCTGCAGATAGCCTCCTTTACTCCACCGCATATTACCGCCGGTTGTGGTGGTATTGATGCCTATCTGGGGTCCTTTTCCTTTATCAACAGCGAACAGATTGAGCGTTTTGTGAAGCAGCTGATGGGGAACGCTGTGGGGTACTTTTTTGACCTGGCGCTGCAGACTGCCGTACCGGGGATGAAACAGGTTAAGGATTTTATGCAGAAGCTGGCCAGCGACCTTAACAACATGAATGTCTCCTCCTGTCAGGCTGCGCAGGGCATCATCGGCGGCCTGTGGCCGAAGAACTCCGTACAGTCACAGAAAATCTGTCAGGACATTGCCGGTGAAACCAATATGTTCTCCGACTGGGCTGCCTCGAGGCAGGGATGCACGGTAGGTGGCCAGATGAATAAGGTGCTGGATAAGGCACCGGAAAACATGAAAGACCAGGTGATGAAAGACCGTAATCTGATGTGGGATATCCTGCAGAAGAACGACATGATGAAGGGCAATACCGAGCTGATGGAGCTGGTGATGAACATCACCGGGACGCTGATTTTTGATGATAAAGGTGAAATTAAATTTATTGGCCCGCAGGCTAATCATCAGGGACTCATTCGTGCACTGATGTATGGCGGACAGGCCACTATCTTTGGTTGCACGGATACTAAAAAATGCACCAAAACAAATAATCGCACGGTGACGGTCAGCCAGAACAACAGCCTGAACCAGCGCGTGCAGAACATGATAAAGAATATCTCTGACAAGCTGGTCAGTGATGACCCGCTGACCAGTCAGGAAAAAGGCTTTATTGAAAGCACCAGCGTGCCCATTCTGCGTTACCTGGTGGACCCGCAGATGCTGAATATCTCCACCTTCTACCCGTCACTTTCCGATTACATTGCCTATGACATCCTGCTGCAGTACCTGAACGAACTGCTGAGTCAGGCCCGGGTGCAGGCCGGCAGTAAAAACTTCCCGGAAGAGCAGATGAAGATGTTACGGGAGAACTTCTCTGAAGCCTCCCGCCAGCTGGAAGGACTGCAGGCTCAGGTGGATGTGAAGGCGAACACACTGATGGAGCTGGAGCAGCGTATGGGCTATCTGCGCCAGCAGGTATCCACGCAACTGATGAGTCGTTATGAGCAGAACCTGAACTATACATCTGTATCCTCTGCACAGCTGACGACAGGAGGTAACTGATGAGCATGGTGGATACCGTTTATGTCATGAGTGGCGGTGAGTTCTTCCAGGCGGCATTTAATGGCGTGGCCACGCTTATCGGCACATCCACATGGGACTCCCTGTTTCATATTGTGGGATTCTTCTCCGCGATGGCACTTTTCTTCGTTTATATCCGGGGCCATGACCCGAAGGAAGTGCTGAAGTTTATTGCGGTGTTCATTCTGATAACCAGTGTGCTGGTTATTCCGAAACGTACCGTGCATATCATCGATATGACGAATCCCACACTGGTGCTGCGGGTGGATAATGTGCCGACCGGGTTGTCGGTGCCGTTCCGGTTTATCACCAGTATTGGTGGCTCCCTGACGAAAATTTATGACTCCGTGTTCCATACCCCGGACTCTGTGGCCTACAGCAAAACCGGTATGTTGTTTGGTGCCACCCTGATGGCCAACACCACGGATGTGGTGGCACAGAACGGCGACCTGGCCATGCTGCTGAGCGAGTATGTGCAGCAGTGTGTAATCGGCGACATTATGCTGACACACAAGTACAGCATGGCTGAACTGATGCAGTCATCCGACCCTTATGAAATCATCTTCCGCAAACCCAGCCCGCTGCGTGGCGTGATTGTGCCACGTGGCAACAGCCTGGCGCAGGCAGGATTCCAGACCTGTGAGGCGCTGGCCAACAACGTGCTGAAGCGTGAACTGAAAGTGGATACGACAAAGGGCGGAAAGACCTGGGATTATTATGTTAACCGCTTCATTGGCCCCCGTGCCAGCGCCGATACGCTGTTCGGTCTGATGATGGCGGACAGCTATGGTTTCTACTATCAGGGCGGACGGGATGCCAGTGAAATTCTGCGCCAGAATGTGGTGATGAACGCCATAAAACAGGGTATCACCACCCATACGGCAGCCAGCGGCAACGTCGCCAGCCTGGTGAATATGGCGGACCAGTCATCGAACAGCAAAATGCGCCTCAGCTGGGCGGCGTCAGGTGGTCTGGCAGCCACATTTGTGCCGGTGATGCATACTGTCCTGATGGCCATGCTGGTCGGGATGTTTCCGATAATCATTCTGCTGGCCACCATTCACGGTCTGACACTGCCGGTGCTGAAAGGCTATGTGTTCTCCCTTATTTATCTGCAGAGCTGGCCACCACTGTATGCCATTCTGAACTACGCGATGGCGTTTTATCTGAAAGGCGAAACGAAAGGGATGAATTTCTCCCTGTCGAACCTGAACACCATCCAGCAGACTCATAGCGATATCGGGCTGATGGCGGCCTGGTTGTCAAACTCAATTCCGTTTATTGCTGCCGGTCTGGTGTTTGGTCTGTGGCGCGTGGTTTCACAGGCAGGGAACTATCTGGGCTCATCCATTAACAGTACAGCCTCGTCTGCTGCCTCTCAGGCTGCAGACGGTACGTGGGCGTTTAACAACATGCAGATGGAGAACGTCTCCGGCTTTAAATGGGATACCAACCAGTCTGTGCGCGACGGTCAGATGCTGACTCAGCATGCCAGCGGTGCAACGACAACAAAAACAGCAGGTGGTGGCATTCTGCATGATGGTAAATCGGCGATTTCCAGTCTGGCGACGGATATCCAGTTTGGCCGTATGCTGAGCAGCAGCTATCAGGCGCAACAGCGTGAAGCGGAAAGCCAGGTACAGAGTCTCAGTAACAGTATCAGTTATGGCAGCCAGCTGGTCGGCAGTCAGCTGACGCAGTGGGCGCAGCAGCGGGGCAACAGCGATACAGTGGTAAGCGGTGCTGACAGCAGCCGGGCCACCACACTGACGCAGGCCATCAACAAACTGAACAGCGTGGCTGATTCACTGGCAAAACGTGCCGGTATCAGTACGTCTGAAGCGGTTAAAGAGGTACTGAATAAATCACAGAGTGGTGATTTTACTGCCGGTGGGCATGGCGAAGCCGGTATTGATACCAAGAAAAATATTCTCGGAAAAGCTGTTGAGTTAACAACCGGGGCCAGTGCCAGTGGAAAGCTGTATACCGACATTAGCTATAAAGGTTCGGATCAGTCGTTGCATGGTATCAATTCGGATATCAGTTCGAAAACGGATCATGATCGCAGCCTGACAGCGCAGGAAACAAAAGATGTGCGTGATGCCATGGATGTCATTAATAACCATCGCACGACGGATAACAGCAGTCATACTGACAATGCCTCTTCGTCCCTGTCTGAGCAGCTGGCCAGCAACCTGAGCGATTTGCAGAGCCAGATTAAGCAGTATAATGATGCACTTAACCGCAGCCATGAATATGCTCAGATGGCCAGTTATGCGGAAAACAACAGTGCAAGTATTAACAGCAACTACAGCCAGGAGTTTGTTAACTATGTGCATCAGTCTGCTCCGGGACGTGCCACGACCGTGCTGACCGATGCCGGAAATCCGTCACTGCGGGCGGAGCGGGAACAACTGGCGCAGGCATTTGTGGATGAGAAACTGAAACCCCAGCTGGAGCAGGAATTCAGGGAAAACCGGTTGCGGGCTTCAGAAGGTATGGGCAGCGTCGGGCCAGCCGTGGATATGCAGAGTGACCTGAAGCGAGCGTATGCAGAGAATTTTGCTGACATGCAGCAACGGGCTTCCGGCGCATCGGTTCAGGGTGCAGAGCAGATCCAGAAACAGGTGCGTGATACCCGTCAGACTGTGGAAGCGCAGGTGCTGAAAAATGAGCAGGAAATAGCATCATCTCAGCAGGAACTGAAGACACAACGGAACACGCTTGCGGGGCAGCATAAGGAGAGTGAAAAGGCTTTCGGTGAGGCTCTGGCGCAGGAGAAAGAAAAGCAGAAGCCCTGGCCGTTGTCGCCATCAGGTGCCTGGAATTCAGATAAAGATGAAGAGAATATGCAACGTCTGAGGGATGCTGCAAAGTGGAAGGACAAATAAAAGAAGAGAGAGTTATGGCAGGACAATTAACTGAAAAATTAAAAACGTTTAACTGGAAAGATGACAGGCTACGTATGTGGCCTGGTTGTAAATTTGGTGTGCAGATAACAGCATGTTGTATTTCAGTATCATTTTTTATGACGTTCTGTGCAGCTCTGGTTTACGGTGAAAGTGCTATGGGGCTATTAGTATGTTTTCTGGTTGTGCACTTTTTCTCTGCAATTATTACAATTGTTGTGCTGTGGGAAATATCTTCTACTCAGTATGTTCTTATGAAAATAGCGCCTGAAACGGATATTATTTCAAAATCAGAACAACTGAAAAAACGATGTGTATTATCTGCCTGCAGAGTGGCCCTGATCATTATCGCTGTTGCTGTTGGATTTGATCTGCAATTTGTCCTTTTCTCGGGGGCGGTGTTTGCTTTATTGGGGGCAGTTTTTACATGTGTTTTTTCTTATAAGGTGAGAAAACTATATCCTGACGATTTTGTTCGATTTGTTTATGTTAATCTGCCTGGAGAGTGTCGTTCAAAAGACGATGTGTGTTGTTCCAGTAATAATAGAGTTAATCCGGCAACTGGACTTCCCATGTTAGGTGGAATTGATGCGGGGGGGAATGCCTGGGGTAGTGATGACAATCGCTGGGATGACCGTTGGTGAAAATACAGGTACGATTAATGCGATAATCCAGAGGCGTTATCAGCAATTGTTTTTTGTTTAAGGATAAATTTATGTTGTTAAATCGTAAAAATAACTTTATCGCTGCGATTGTTCTGGGGGCGTTTCTCCTGTCTGGCTGTGGTGCGATGAGCACCGCAATTAAAAAGCGTAATCTGGAAGTCAAAACCCAGATGAGTGAAACCATCTGGCTTGAACCTTCCACTGATCGCACTGTTTATCTGCAAATCAAAAACACCTCCGATAAGGATATGAGTGGCCTTCAGGGAAAAATTAACAGTCAGATACAGGCGAAAGGCTATCGTATTGTGAATAATCCTGCCGATGCGCATTACTGGATTCAGGCGAACGTACTGAAAGCCGATAAAATGGATTTGCGGGAAGCGCAGGGCTTTCTGAGTCGGGGGTACGAGGGGGCTGTTCAGGCTGCGGCGTTAGGGGCAGGCATTACAGCCTATAACTCCAATTCTGCCGGTGCCACGCTGGGGGTAGGACTGGCTGCCGGCCTTGTGGGAATGGCGGCTGATGCGATGGTGGAAGATATCAACTACACCATGGTAACTGATGTGCAGATCGCAGAGCGCACTTCCGCGCAGGTGACGACTGACAATGTGGCTGCGCTGAAGCAGGGAACGTCGGGTTATAAAGTGCAGACCAGCAGTGAAACCGGTAACCAGCATAAATATCAGACGCGTATTGTGTCCAGTGCCAACAAAGTTAACCTGAAATTTGAAGAAGCCAAACCGGTTCTTGAAGATCAGTTAGCAAAATCTATTGCTAATATTCTGTAATTTCTTATTCCCGTTGAATCCGTCAGCGGGAATTTGTCTACTGACGCCTCGCAGGCTCGTTGCCCAACAGCGGAAAGTAACAAAATAAATTTTGTTACTTTCCGCTGTTTCTGACAATAAATATTGTGGTTATACCCTTTATATTTTCATCGGTATTATTACCAGTCAGAAGTTTATATTCCGTTGTACCGGCCTCATTCTGTTAAACAGGCCAGAGAAGTGGCTGACTGTATTCTCACGTGTGCCTGAACCGGAAGTGAGGGCATTAACACCAGTCTTCCAGACGAAGGCCGGCGATACGTTCAAACTCCCGGGTATTGTTTGTGACCACAATGAGTCCCCGGCTACGGGCATGACCGGCAATCATCTGATCAAACGGCCCCACCGGACCTCCCTGACGGGCGAGCTCAGCACGGATCTGACCGGTATGTGTGGCAGCAGCGCAGTCGTAATCCAGCACGTCAAGGCGCGAAATAAATCCTTCGATAATCGCGAGATTACGCTCCGGAAACTGACTTTTTTCAGCACCGTATACCAGCTCCATCACGGTAACTGAGCTGATGCACATTCGCCCCGAGTTCAGGTTGAATCGTTCCCGAATATGCGCCGGTTTGTTCTTAATCGTGAAGATACAGATATTCGTGTCCAGCATGAATTTCAGCATCAGAACGACTCCCTTTCCTGTACGGCGGGTTGTTCTCTGTCATTCATGAAATCTGCGCTGACACTGTCGCCATCGAACCAGCTGTCCCAGGACTCTCCTGCCGGGGTAATGATCCGGGTACGGCCAACAGCAATAACGTCGACTTTCTTTACGTCTTCAGGTAAGGCTACAGCTTTCGGCAGCCTGACTGCCTGACTCCGGTTACTGAGAAATACGGTCGTTTCCATGAGGCACCTCACTATGGATATACGTGATGTATATCCATAGTGAGGTGTGATGTGGGATATGTCAATGGTATATCCCGTTTAATAATTAACAGGCTTTTCATCGTTTTTGTTCTTTAACAATCGGGCGTTCCTATGAGTTCAACCAAGCATATTACGCAGGGTGGGCAGGTATTCAGCTATATGCTGAATATGTTCATGCAGGTAAACAAACGCGTTTCATTCTGGTTAATCTGGTTTTTCGTTATCTTTTTGCCGTTATTTTTCTGGTTACGTCTGCCCTGGGAAACTATCCGTAATGGCGGACTGTACTGGTGGCTTTCACTTACTGCCCGTGGAGAAAAGGCGCTGTACCGGGTTCCACCGGTCTATGACATTCCCTGGAACGGGCAGGTGTTGCACGCAACGTCAGAGCAGATCCTGAAAGACGATTATATGGCCTGGGCCGGCAATATGTTCCTCCAGGAGCTGTATCTGGCTTTGTTCTGGGCCTCTGTGGCGGTCGGCGTGCTGGCCTTTCTGATTTTCCGTTTTCTGCGACGTCTGGGGGAAAAACAGGCTCAGGATGAACGTATTGGTGGACGTGAACTGACAGATGATGTGAAAGCGGTGGCGCGTGAAATGCGGCGTCGTGGTGAAGCCTCATCCATCTGTATCGATAAGTTACCTCTGCTGCTGAACAGTGAAGTGCAGTATCTGATGATGTACGGCACGCCGGGGGCCGGTAAATCCAACACGCTCAACAAGCTGCTGAAACAAATCCGGGCACGTGGCGATATGGCCATTATTTACGATAAAGGCTGTTCGCTCATTAAAAAGCATTTCAGTGAACAGGATGACGTCCTGCTTAATGCGCTGGATCGCCGCTGTACATACTGGGATATGTTCCGTGAATTTGAGTCCATTCCTGATTTTGACAGCGCAGCCAGTACGCTGATCCCGATGGGGACAAAAGAAGATCCTTTCTGGCAGAGTTCTGCCCGCACCATTTTTTCTGCCGTGGCGTATCGCCAGAAAAAGAACGGTATTCACTCCTACAATGCCCTGCTGCGCACGTTGCTGGCGATCGACCTGAAGGCCCTGCGTGACTATCTGGCCGGAACGGAGGCCAGTAACCTGGTGGAAGAGAAGGTGGAAAAGACCGCCATCTCCATCCGCAGTGTGCTGACCAACTATGTCAAGGCATTACGCTATCTGCAGGGCATTGAACGTACCGGACGCCGTCCGTTCACCATTCGTGAATGGATGAGTACGGTCAACGATCCGCAGATCACCCGACACGGCTGGTTATGGGTCACCAGTAATGCCCGTCAGCATGAGTCGCTGAAGCCGTTAATCTCCATGTGGCTGGCCCAGGCCGCTAACTGTCTGCTGGGGATGGGAGAGAACCAGCATCGTCGGATCTGGTTTATCTACGACGAACTTCCGTCGCTGAACAAACTGCCTGAACTGCCGGGCGTACTGGCTGAAGCCCGTAAATTCGGGGGCTGTTTTGTGCTGGGTTTTCAGGCCAAAGCACAGATGGACTACACCTACGGTAAAGAGTTTGCCGATGCCATGCTGGGACTGGTGAACACCCGTTATTTCTTCCGTTCACCTTCCAGTGCGGAAGCGGAATGGGTACAGCGTGAGATTGGCCAGCGGCGGGATAAGGTTTTCAGTGAACAGTACAGCTACGGTGCGGATACCGTACGTGACGGTGTCTCCTTCAGCAAGGTGGAAGAAGACCGCTATCTGGTGAACTACACCGACATTCAGAAACTGCCCAACCTCCACTGTTATGTCACGTTTCCCGGTGAGTATCCGGCCGTCCGGATGCGCATGTCTTATGAAAAGATAAAGGACTGCGCGGAAGAGCTGCTGTTGCGTGACATTAATGACAGCCTCGACCCGGAGATTGAATCTGAAATTACCCGTCGTGAGGATGAGGACGGCGATATTGCTGCGTTACTGGACAGGATTGCACAGGGCGATGTCAGAAAAGATGACGAACAGAACAAAACGGCGTCTCAGGCCGGACAGGCTGAATCGCTTAACAATCTGGCACTGGCTGCAGCGATGACTCAGGTGGCAGCGGTTGCGGTGACAGGCGGGACGGGTGAGTGCAACCCTGTGGAAGAAAAGGCGCCTGTGGCGGAGCTGGCTGAAATTGTGGACAAAGAAACCGGGGAAATCCTGTATCCGGGCGATGAGCGGTATGAAGCACTTTGTGAGCAGTTCAGCCGGGCGTTTGATGATGCACAGGAGGCTATGCGACAGGATGAACGTAACCTGGTGAGTCACCAGACGCATGAAGCGCGTGAACAGGATGATGATCGCGAGGTGAACTGGTAATGCTGAGTATTGCACCCATTGCCGGTGGTGGCGCAGGCTATTACACATCACAGGATAACTACTATTTTCTGGGCAGTATGCAGTCCAGGTGGTTAGGGGAAGGCGCAAAATCGCTGCAACTGGAAGAGCCGGTGGATGCTTTCCGGCTGGATGAGCTGATTGCCGGACGTCTGCCCAACGGCGTCAGTCTGGAGAGAATGGAAGGTGGCATTAATGTGCATCGCAGCGGCTATGACCTGACGTTATCAGCGCCCAAAAGTGTGTCTGTACTGATTGCGCTGTATGGCGAATCCCGTCTGCTGGAGGCCCATAACCAGACTGTTGAGGTTGTCAGCCGGGAAATTGAGTCCCTGGTCGGAACACGGATAATGCGTGATGGCCTCAGCCAGCACGTTCATACCGGAAAAATGGTGGCAGCCGCTTTTAACCATGACACCTCGCGGGAGCTGGACCCACAAATTCACACGCATCTTCTGTTACTTAACATGACCGAAAAAGAGGGGCGATGGTCGACGTTATCCAGCGACAGGCGTGGTCGTACCGGAACCATTGATGCGCTTTATGATAACAAAATTGCGCTGGGGCAGATTTATCGTCATGCGCTCCGCCGTCAGGTTGAGGCGATGGGCTATGAGACGGCGGATACCGGGAAAAATGGTCTGTGGGAGATTAAAGGTGTTCCGGTCGATATTTTCTCAACCCGCAGTCAGCAAATCCGGGAAGCGGTCGGGGACGATGCATCGGCTAAATCCCGCAGTGTGGCCGCACTGGATACCCGTCGTGCCAAACAGAAAGAGCCGGACAGAGAAGAGTTGCTGACAGAGTGGCATGAGCGTATTGACCGGACAGGATTCAGTTACCGGGCATTGCGGGAAAAAGCAGCAGAACGGGAAGCCCTGCAGCAGTCTGACCGTTCTGTTTCTGAACCTGAAAAGGCTGTTTTGTCAGGAGAAGGCGAAGGGTATTCTCAGCGGGAGACATCGTCTTCATCCACTTCTGGCCAGCGTGAAGGCGTGACCGTGCCGTCTGTGATGCGGGATGCTGTGTCACAGGCTATTTCCCTGCTGAGCGACCGCAGGGCACAGTTTACCTACTCCGATGTCCTGAGCAGGACGCTGGCACTGGTGGAGGCTGAACCGGGCAGTATTGCCATGGCCCGTGCAGGGATTGAGCAGGCCATCAGCAGCGGTGAACTGGTGCCACTTGATAAGGAAAAAGGGCTTTTCACCTCCTCCATTCATCTGCTCGATGAGCTGAGTGTGCAGCAGCTGGCGCAGCAGGCGATGCGCGAAAACCGGGTAATGGTGAGCATGCGACCTGAAATGCCCCTGCAGGGCGCGGCTGCGGTTCTGGCTGACACACTGCCTGCGGTGGCCATTATCAGTACCGGGCGGGGAATGGCGACACAGCGGGAGCAGATACAGGCTGTTGTGGCGATGGCAGAAGGTCAGGGACGCCAGGTGCAGGTGATGGCACCGGACAGGAAGATGACCGCTTTTCTGGCAGAGCTGCAGGGGCTGAACGGAAAAGTGAGCGGGAAGGATTTGCTGACCGGGGAGGGGCTGAAGCATGACAGTACGCTGGTGATTGCCGGCGCGGAGAAACTGTCTGTTAAGGAGACAGTCACGCTGCTTGACCAGGCGTTGCGTAACAATGTGCAGGTGCTGCTGATGGATGGCGGGGGTCGTAAGGGCACCGGAAATGCGCTGGCCACACTGGAAGACGCCGGCGTGGTGCGGCTTCAGGGGGGAACGGACAGAGGCGTCAGGGTGTCGGTGATAAGTCACGGTGACCGCCGGCAGCGTTATGAACAGCTGGCCATGGATTATGCTGTTCTGCATGCACAGGGCGAGAGCGTGGTGGCGCAGGCCCCTGGTCGTGAGCAGCGGGCGCTGACGGAGGCCATCCGTCAGTCACTGAAAGCGGCCGGAGAGCTGGGCGACAGGGAGGTAACGGTATCCACGCTGACGCCGGTGTTCCTCGACAGTAAAAACCGCAGACTGACGGACAGCTACCGGGAAGGACAGATATTGGAGCGGTATGATGCAGAACGCCGGACGTCTGAGCGTTACACCATTGACCGGGTGACGGCCCGCAGTCGTACACTGACGCTGACGGATGAGAAAGGCAGAAGTCAGCTGATAAAGGTCCGGGACATGGACAGCAGCTGGCGACTGTTTCAGCCCGGGACGCTTCCGGTGGCTGAAGGTGAAAAGCTGATGCTGCTCGGCAGTCACGGAAAACTGCGTGCAGGTGACAGTGTCACGGTTGAGCGCATCACGGACCGGACGCTGACGGTCCGGCAGGGGGGGCGCCGGCATCGTCTTCCGGTTGCGGACGGACTGAAAATCAGTCAGGGATACGTGACCACGCCCGGAAAAACGCTGAGTGAACAGGGCGTTGTTCTGGCTGCTGTCTCTGCCCGTGACACGCAGGCGCAGACGCTTAACACACTGGCCACCAGTGGTGACCGGGTGCAGATTTATACGTCACTCTCAGAAGAAGAGGCACATGCGCGTCTTGCCCGTTCTCCACTGTACCGGCAGGCCCGGGAGCAGGTCAGCCCGGAGGGTAAGCCGCTGGATACGGCCATGCAGCAGGCCCGGGACAGTGTGATGCCGGTGACCGAAAAAGCGGTGCGTCAGGCCATAACGCTGGCACAGGGCAGCAGTGTGGTCTTTTCCCGTCAGGATGTGGTACTGGAGGCACTGAAGGCGCATCCGTCAGTGACACCATACGGTATTCACCACACATTTGCAGAACTGGTTCAGCGCGGGGAAATCCTGTTCGTGCCGGGTGACGGAAGTGCCAGCCGTTATGTGCCGGCTGAAACCTGGCTGCAGGAAAAAGCCATTTTGCGCACAATGGCAGAAGGAAAGAACACACAACGCTCGCTGATGGAAACTGTGGACCCGTCTCTCCTGACTGGTCTGACATCAGGCCAGCAGGCAGCCAGCCGGCTGATTCTTGAAAGCACGGACCGTTTTGTGGCCATTCAGGGCTATGCCGGTGTGGGGAAAACCACACAGTTTCGCAGTGTCCTGGCGGCGCTGGACACGTTGCCGGAAGGGCTGCGGCCGGATGTGGTGGGGCTGGCACCCACGCACCGGGCTGTCAGTGAAATGCAGGGTGTGGGAGTGAAAGCACAGACTATCGCCTCTTTTCTGATGGACACGGAGCGACGTCAGCATGGCGGTGAGCAGCTTAACTTCTCAAAAACGCTGTTTCTTATCGATGAAAGTTCTATGGTGGGCAACCGGGATATGGCTGACACGCTGGCCCGCATTGCCGCCGCAGGTGGTCGTGCGGTTCTGTCCGGTGACAGTCTGCAGTTACAGCCGGTGGCCAGTGGTGCGCCCTTTACTCTGATGCAGCAGCGCAGCGCCATTGATGTGGCGGTGATGAAAGACATTGTGCGTCAGTCACCGGAACTGCGACCGGTGGTGTATGCACTGCTGGAAGGACGTACCGGCGAGGCGCTGGACACGATACGCCGCGTTTCACCGGAACAGGTGCCCCGGGATAATGGCGCATATGTGCCGGCATCATCGGTGACTGAAATTCGCCAGACCCGCGAACAGAGAGAAACGCAGGGAGACAGGGTGATATCTGCCATCGTGGATGATTACACCGGACGCACCGCAGAGGCCCGGCGTCAGACGCTGATTGTCACCCAGACAAACGCGGATGCAATGGTCATAAATGCCGGCATTCATGACCGCCTGCATGAGACAGGAAAAACCGGAGAGCAGGAACTTACGGTAACGGTGCTGGTCAGGGAAAAAACACAGACAGAAGCCCTGAAATCTGTTGCAGGGCTGGCACAGCATAATGGCGGTGTGGCGCTGATAAATCAGCAGTATTACACCATTCACAGCCCTGATGCAGCAAACGGTGTCGTGATGCTGCGTGATGCAGAAGGCCGGGACCATCTGCTCTCCGCTTTTGAAAGCAGTCTGCGGGATATTGCGGTGTTTTCCCTGCGTGAAATCCGGCTGTCGGAAGGTGACCTGGTGCGCTTCACCCGTCAGGACCGGGAACAGGGACGGGATACCCAGACACTGTGGGAAGTCACACGGATAGCAGATAATGGTGATATCACGCTAAAGAACGGTGAAAATATCCGGCTGGTTCAGCCTGGGCGTGAGATGTCGGATATGCATCTGGATTACGGCTATGCCGGTACGGCACACCGGGCACAGGGAGCCAGCGAGGCCTTTGTGATAGCCCTGGTCGGTGCAACCGGTGCACGCCAGCGTCTTGCCTCCCTCAGTGATGCGTATGTGGCGCTCTCGAGGATGAAGCAGCATGTGCAGGTGTATACCGATGATACCGGAAAATGGCTGGCATCCGTGGCGGCCAGTAAAAGCAGGGAGACAGCGCATGATGTGCTGGACGTTCAACAGGATTTTCGTGCCACAACAGCACAGAATCTGTGGGACAGCGCCCGGGTGCTTAATCAGAATGCGCTGGGGCGGGCGTTGCTTCGGGATACCGGACTGCCGGACCACAGTAAAGCCCGCTTCATCAGTGGCAGCCGCAAATACCCGGCACCGCATGTGGCCTGGCCGGCTTACGACCGGAGCGGCAGGCAACAGGGTATCTGGTTGCAGGAAATCCGTATGGATGAAGAAGGGCGAATGCAGGGACTGGATGAGCAGGGCAGATGGCTGGGTCGTGATGATGCCGGCGTTGTGGTTCTGCAGCAGAGCCACAATGGCGTGACGCTGACGGCATCAGACCCGGTATCTGCACTGGCGCTGGCCCGCCAGCACCCTGAGAGTGGTGTTGTGCTGCAACAGGATACCGCGCCGCTTCCCGGCTGGCTGCTTCAGAAGTTAACGCAGGGACAGGGAGAAACGACACCTGAAGCCATGAAAACTGCACAGACTGTACAACATACCGACGCAGAACTGCTCAGTCTGCAGACGCCGGAAGAGCGGGCACGTCAGGAGGCAGAAAAAGCGGTAAGGGAAACCCTGCAGCAGGATGAAGCGCGGAATATACTGCCGGCAGATAATGAGGCCATGCAGGCTGCAGAAAATGCGGTGGCAGAACAGGAAATCAGGGCAGCCGGACAGACAGCAGCCCGTGAAGAGAAAGAAAACGCACAATTACTTCAGCATGAAGTGGCTGCCCTGAAACGCATAAACGCACAGGAGCAGTTGCGGCAGATGGAGAAAGAACTGGTGATTGACAGAGAGAAGACGCTCTGATGGAGAAAAAAGAACATTATCGTGAACTCCGGATGTATGGCGATGAACGGATTGCGGAGCCGTTGCGATACAGGGAGAAGGTGAAGAGAAGGCGCAAAACGGAAAGCCGGTTTATGGCCGGAATGCTGACGGGGGCATTACTGATGCTGGTCACGTTGTTTGTTGCGCCCTGGCTGGTCATCGAAACACTGGCCGGATGTCTCAGTCAGGTGCTGGAGTGAAACCATAATGACGGCATGTGTTCAGCGAAAAGATGCCAGGGGAACGGTGCGTTTCCTGTGGCAACTGGCGCCATTACAGCGCGATATTATCAAAATCGTGGCATTTCTGGCGATGGCAGGTGACCACATTGCCACAGCATTTCATGTGGGGAGTCCCTGGCTTAACCTGACCGGGCGGTGCGCCTTCCCGCTTTTCGCACTGATGGCGGGCTGTAATCTGGCGGGGCGGCAGATACGACAGGCTGCCGTAAATCGCCTGTGGCTGATGGCAATGCTGGCGCAACCGGTATTCTGGCTGGCATTTCGGGGGACAGGAAATCAGTGGTGGGAGCTGAACATTCTGTTTTGTTTTGCCGTGGTGATGCAGGCGGTCTGTTTCTGGCAACGCCCTGATGCCATAAAAGGTGCCATAACCGGAACCATGCTGGCACTGTATCTGCCGTTCAGTACTGCCAGTTATGGCTGGCAGGGACTGGTGATGCTGCTGGCAGCCGTATCCGTCTGGCAGGCGCCGGAGCAGTATCAGGGGCGGTTATTTTTACTGTGGCTGTGCTCTGTTGTATGGCTGAACGGTGCAAATGGGGCAGTCCCCATGCTGGCCGGCATGGGTATGACACTGCTGGTATTGTGTCTTGTGCATGAGTATGCACCTGCATCATCAAAGCGTCAGCAGGTAAGCCGGCGGTTTGCAGAAGGTTATGCCCTGCATCTGCTGATTATTGCAGGGATGGTTAACGGACTGCAGATGCATGCTTAACATACCGTGATGAAATATGGCATAAAAAGGCTGAAGCAACGCCAGCGGCAGAATATAACGACAGGTATTCGCAAATGACAGAGCAGAAACGACCGGTACTGACACTGAAGCGGAAAACAGAGGGAACAACCCCTGTCCGCAGCCGGAAAACCATCATCAATGTCACCACACCACCAAAATGGAAGGTGAAAAAGCAGAAGCTGGCGGAGAAAGCGGCCCGGGAAGCAGAGCTGGCGGCTAAAAAGGAGCAGGCCAGACAGGCGCTGTCCATTTATCTGACACTGCCCACGCCGGATGAGGCCGTGAGCATACTGAAGCCCTGGTGGCCGGGATTATTTGACGGTGACACCCCCCGGCTTCTGGCCTGCGGTATCCGTGACGTGTTACTGGAAGACGTATCGCGGCGGAATATCCCGCTCTCGCATAAAAAACTGCGCAGGGCGCTGAAGGCCATTACCCGTTCAGAAAGCTATCTTGGCGCAATGAAAGCCGGTGCCTGCCGGTATGACACGGAAGGGTATGTGACGGAGCATATTTCTCAGGAAGAGGAAGCGTATGCGGCAGCGCGTCTGGCAAAAATTCGTCGCCAGAACCGGAGAAAAGCCGAACTTCAGGCCGTGCTGGATAAACAGTAAAAAAGCCTCCCTCAGAAGTAAGGGAGGCAAACAATAATGCTCAAAAGGAAACAACTTCCTACCCGAAGGAAGTCAGTTCAGTGAATTATTTAACACAGAAATACTGACAGAGGAAAGAGAGGGCAGATACAAATGGACGGATTCAGAAGCCATTCACGGGACGCTCAGGTCTGGCGTTACCAGCGTGCCGGAAGCCGTGCCGTCAGCCTGGAGGTCAGGGGATTCCGGAAGGAGGCCGCTGAAGCGTGGCTCCTGGCTGCCCGTGTTGCTCCCCGTACAGACTGGCAGCAGTTTGCACGGCAGAGAGCCGAACGCTGTCAGCGACGGAGATAATGAAAAAAATGGCAAAAAAAAGACCTCCCCTGAGCAAAGGAGGCCAAAAATCATTCATAGCGTATCACTGACATTGAATGAATGCTCTGTACATCAACCCTGTGAAGCTACCACCGGTTAATACCGGAAAGTTGCGGGAAGAAAGATAACACACAGTCATTACGTGGTTAATACCTGTGGGGATGTTTTTGTGACCATAAACTGTCAGGTGGATAAAAAAAGACCGCCATGCGACGGTCAATATTGCCCTGTCAGGGACAAATGCATTCAGTAAGGAGACCAGAATAATAACATCACGTTGTCTGGCTGTTAATATCAGGCGGTGTTAAGTGTTATTTATGACTCTTTTGTCTGGTTGTGAAATTTGTTAATCAGGAAAAGAAAATGGTTGCCGGAAAATCAGAGAAGCAACAGGTAATTGCATTTATCGATTCGAGAACTGCAGTAACCTGACAGAAATTGCCTTAAATATATATATGGAATTAATTATATTTGCCGGCGCAAAACAGAATAATGTGATACTGCCAGTAAACGCTTTCCCTGAAGCAGTAAAAGTCACACTCCGGCATGTCAGTGAAGTCTCCCGGAACAATGTTTATTTTCATCTGGTGCTGGAGCTGGGGCAGTGTGTATGCCATTACGGGCCGGAGAAGGAATGCCATATTGTTTCCGCTGGCAAGGGATATGACGGTATTGTCCGGACACTGCAGGCGCGCGGGATTTGCTGCCGTCGCGTCTCCCCGGATAAGGCGTCATCAGTAAAGATGGCTGTACCCGACATGGATATCGTTATCCGGTGGGCAAACAAAATTCAACAGGCAGCGCGGAAAGTTCGTAATATGCCGGTAACAGAAAGGGCATTTAATATTTATTTAAAATCACAGATGCGTGGTGAATGGCGTGATGTCCTGACCAATGGTATCCGGGATGAACTGGTTCGCCGCGGGGTAATGAAAATTCCGGGGAATAAAATCATCTGGTAATACAGGCAGCAGAAAATAGAATTATATTTTTTATAAAAACAGAAAGGTCGAAAATCAATAATGGCATTTATTTCCATGACAAGACAGAAAGCGCCGTACAGATACGCAGGCAAGACCCGGTTATCGATAAGGCGAACAGACTCAGGCTCTGCCGGGTGTTATGTGACGGTTGCCGTTCGGTGTAAGCAGGATTTTATTATTGCGGAACTTGATTCAGAAGCCCGGAAAATCAGACTGAAACTGACGGACTCGTATGAAGAAGGGGTAAAGTTGTCTTCAGGTACGTTTACGCTTCCGGCCAGATTCTGCAGGGAAATACTGCCGGATGACGTCCGGAGTATCACCATTATTCTGGAAAAAAGCGAGGATGAGTGGTGGTACGGGAGTTACTGATACGTGGCAGAACTTCAGACACTGACGCCTTCGCGTTGCTCAGTTGTCCAACCCCGGGAGCGGGAAAAAGCAAGTTTTCCTCGCTCCCGGCGTTTTCGGTATTATTTAGTGAATGGCATTTGTCATATATACAAACATAATATCAACAAGATAAATTAATACGGAAAGTCCGATATTAATATTGGTTTCTTTTAACAGTGCTGAGGATTCATGAGAAACAGTCAGTGTTTTTCTGGTTTTGATTTGTTGCACCAGAAACCATGTATTAAGAATGGCGATAAGAAAATAGGCAAGATAAATTGCGTTAACCATACTATCAACTCTCGTAAAAATAAGTGAAAACAGAAATTCACGGCTACCTGACAGATAACGAGCAATATCGTCATTATCTTTTTTACGGGATTTTACGTACAAACAGATATGGAACAATTCGGGAAATGCTGATGATTATTAAGGTTATCAGATAATTAACCGACTGGCTGAAGTGTGGTACTATCGTTGCGGGTGTCTGAGCCTTTCTGGTTCAGGCAAGATGCAGGTATCAGAAATGCGAAGACCCCACTCGTTAATCCATTAACTCGTGAGGTCTGCATGAAGTACCTTAACACTACTGATTGTAGCCTCTTCCTTGCAGAGAGGTCAAAGTTTATGACGAAGTATGCCCTTATCGGGTTGCTCGCCGTGTGCGCCACGGTGTTGTGTTTTTCACTGATATTCAGGGAACGGTTATGTGAGCTGAATATTCACAGGGGAAATACAGTGGTGCAGGTAACTCTGGCCTACGAAGCACGGAAGTAAGCTGCCGGGCGGGGACGGAAGTCCCCGCTTTCCGGAAGTGTGAGGTATTTCAGGGGGCAGACACCCGACATGCCAGAAACAGCCGGTCCCGCCCGGGGGCCGGCATCCAGGTTAAGGCATTTCCAGCTTTTCAGTCATTTCATTATCAAAATCACATTAAACGGTCGTAATCAGACATGATTTGTGCGCCAACACAGATCATCGTCACAACTTTCAAGTCGCTGATTTCAAAAAACTGTAGTATCCTCTGCGAAACGATCCCTGTTTGAGAATTGAGGAGGCGAGATGTCGCAGACAGAAAATGCAGTGACTTCCTCATCTGGCGCAAAACGAGCATACAGAAAGGGTAAACCTTTGAGTGAAGCAGAACGACAGAGAGCAGCTTCTGCGCGCAAACGATCTGTATGTAAAGAGATCAAGGTTTTCGTCAGACCAGAGCTAAAAAACTACCTTACCAGTCTGTGCGCAGAGGAAGGGGTAACTCAGGCAGAGTTGATAGAAAGGCTTATCGAGAAAGAGGTCTGTCACCGGAATATGATGTGATGGGATCACATTCTTGCTAGTTTTTTCTGTCAGTGCTAGATTACTGATCGTTTAAGGAATTTTGTGGCTGGCCACGCCGTAAGGTGGCAGGGAACTGGTTCTGATGTGGATGTACAGGAGCCAGAAAAGCGAAAACCCCGATAATCTTCTTTAACTTTGGCGAGTCAGAAAGATTACCGGGGCCCCATAAAACCGCATAGCCATCAACTCAGCTATGTGGGGAGTATAGTTATATGCCCGGAAAAGTTCAAGACTTCTTTCTGTGCTCACTCCTTCTGCGCATTGTAAGTGCAGGATGGTGTGACTAATCTTCAACAAACGTATTACCGCCAGGTAAAGAACCCGAATCCGGTGTTTACACCCCGTGAAGGTGCCGGAACGCTGAAGTTCTGCGAAAAACTGATGGAAAAGGCGGTGGGCTTCACCTCCCGTTTTGATTTCGCCATTCATGTGGCGCATGCCCGTTCGCGTGGTCTGCGTCGGCGCATGCCACCGGTACTGCGTCGCCGGGCCATTGATGCGCTGCTGCAGGGGCTGTGTTTTCACTATGACCCGCTGGCGAACCGCGTCCAGTGCTCCATCACCACGCTGGCCATTGAGTGCGGACTGGCGACAGAGTCTGGTGCAGGAAAACTCTCCATCACCCGTGCCACCCGCGCCCTGACGTTCCTCGCAGAGCTGGGCCTGATTACCTACCAGACGGAATATGACCCGCTTATCGGGTGCTATATCCCGACCGATATCACGTTCACACCGGCGCTGTTTGCTGCTCTCGATGTGTCTGAAGAAGCAGTGGCTTCCGCACGCCGCAGCCGCGTGGAATGGGAAAACAGACAGCGTAAAAAGCAGGGACTGGATACCATGGGTATGGATGAACTGATTGCGAAAGCCTGGCGTTTTGTGCGTGAGCGTTTCCGCAGTTACCAGACAGAGCTTAAGTCCCGGGGAATAAAGCGTGCCCGTGCGCGTCGTGATGCGAACAGGGAACGTCAGGATATCGTCACCCTGGTGAAACGGCAGCTGACGCGTGAAATCGCGGAAGGACGTTTCACTGCCAGTCGTGAGGCGGTAAAACGCGAAGTTGAGCGTCGTGTGAAGGAGCGCATGATTCTGTCACGTAACCGTAATTACAGCCGGCTGGCCACAGCTTCCCCCTGAAAGTGACCTCCTCAGAATAATCCGGCCCGCGCCGGAGGCATCCGCACACCTGAAGCCTGGCAGTGCACAAAAAAAGCAGCACCACATAAAAAAACAACCTCATCATCCACCTTCTGCTGCATCCGGTTCCCCCTGTTTTTGATTCAAAACACGTCTAACAGACGGGTAATTTTGCTTATCCACATTTAACTGCAAGGGACTTCTTCATAAGGTTACAACCGTTCATGTCATAAAGCGCCAGCCGCCAGCCTTACAGGGTGCAATGTATCTTTTAAACACCTGTTTATATCTCCTTTAAACTACTTAATTACATTCATTTAAAAAGAAAACCTGTTCACTGCCTGTCCTGTGGACAGACAGATATGCACCTCCCACCGCAAGCGGCGGGCCCCGACCGGAGCCGATTTAGTTACAACATGCAAACATAGACCCCGGAAAAACCCTAGTTCCGCGCAGAACTGAAACCACAAAGCCCCTCCTCATAACTGAAAAGCGCCGCCGCCCCCGCCCAAAGGGCGGGAACAACATCGCTTTTAATTATGAATGTTGTAACTAAGCGTCATCATCGCTGTCAGTCTTCTGGCTGGAAGTCCTCAGTACACGCTCGTAAGCGGCCCTGACGGCCCGCTAACGCGGAGATACGCCCCGACTTCGGGTAAACCCTCGTCGGGACCACTCCGACCGCGCACAAAAGCGCTCTCATGGCTGAAAACAGGTATGGCTTAGCAGCTACCGTGTTCCCTCAAGAAAAATCGCTTGAACTCTGACGTACAGCCCCCTAAGTACTGCCAGCAAGCTGTCAGCACTAAGTCCCCGATACAGCGCGGCTACGCCGCGCTAACGGGGTTAAAAGGGCTTATCTATACTTCATCATCGCTGAAAGCCCGCATGGCCTCGCAGGGCAGGGATGGGATAGGTGAAACCTATCAATACGTACCGGCTTACGCCGGGCTTCGGCGGTTTTACTCCTACGCCATATGCTACAACGGAGTGCCGCCTTCCATGCCGCTGACGCGGCATCAAAAACCCTTTCTTCCCCAGTGATCTCTGTACTCAATGTGTATTTTCATTTATTGATGAAATTTTATATTTGCGCAATTTTCTCGTTCTGGTGTATTTTATTCTTTCGGAGGCTATAATATGTTTAATGTGATTACTCACCCGACCGCACTGGATGAGCTGCTGGAATTACCAGACAATCTGCGTGGTCGCATGGCCAGACTGATTGAACGGCTGGAACAGGAAGGTAACAAAATGAAAATGCCTCACAGCCGTGTAATTGGCGGAGGGCTTTTTGAACTGAGAGTCCGGGATAAAAATATCGCAAGGACACTGTACGCTTATGCAACGGGTAACGAAATCTATCTGCTGCATGCATTTGTGAAAAAGACGCAAAAGACACCAACGAAAGCTATTGAAACCGCCAGGATGCGCCTGAAGGAGATGAAATGATGAAAGTAAAAGGTGTTCCGTTCAGCCAGGTAAAGCAAAAACTGCTTAATACTCCAGAAGCTGTCAAAGGGTATGAAGATGCCGATAAAGAACTGGAGATGGTAGAAATGTTGTACGAAATGAGAGAAAAAGCGGGGTTAACAAAGTCTGCTCTGGCCGAACGAATGGGGTTACGTCCGTCAGCAATCAGCCGCCTGGAAAGTAATCCTTTAGGAGCCAGTATGAAAACTTTGACAAAATATGCTCAGGCCTGTGGTGCAACCATCGATATTCACGCAGTCTATTGAATCGATAGGAATTTAAATCCCCAAAAAGATTAAAAAAACACCCAAAAACGGATGTTTATTCAACACTGTCTGCGTGCCATGAGTGCACCGCCGTCAATTAAATGGTCTGGCATTGATTGATATCGGTATCAGTGATGTTTTTTTGCTCCATTTCCCGGACAATGGATGCAACTTCCCCGATGCGGCTCTCAGCCGCACCACCGCATCCTGGCCAGTGGCTCATGCATCATAACCAGCTCTGCCAGACGGTATCCCCGCTTCAGCCCCGTAAATCGCATCTGACTGCCGCACAGCACGCACTTCAGCGGGTCAACCTTCAGTAACCGCTGATACATCCCTCTCCACCTGATTTGTATCGCCATTTTTCTCACCGTTTCCATTATGACGTACACAACATCTTCCAGTAACCGGCGCTTCACCAGACTCAGGAAACCGTAGTACCTCACCATACGGAACCCCTTATCTGCTACATGCAAGGAGAACCTTTCCATGAACTCATCTCCACTCATCAACAGGTATTCTTCCCGTTTTGTACGGTGACTGTTGTAACGCAGACCGATTTCATCCTGACCGGCATAATGCTCCAGACGACTCATCGGCACCTGTGGCTTTTTCAGGTAAGAGCCGAAGTACACCGCCACATGTGTGGCGTTATCCATCACCCGGGATACGT
>NZ_PTSB01000105.1:0-200 GCF_002965125.1 Escherichia sp. MOD1-EC6162 | reverse complement strand
GCTTGTCGGATGCGGCGCGAGCGCCTTATCCGACCTACATCGGAGTCACCCGTAGGCCTGATAAGACGCGTTAAGCGTCGCATCAGGCATCGCTTGTCGGATGCGGCGCGAGCGCCTTATCCGACCTACATCGGAGTCACCCGTAGGCCTGATAAGACGCGTTAAGCGTCGCATCAGGCATCGCTTGTCGGATGCGGCGC
>NZ_PTSB01000104.1:0-204 GCF_002965125.1 Escherichia sp. MOD1-EC6162 | reverse complement strand
CTTATCCGGCCTACAGGATTGCACATGCAGGGCGGATAAGGCGTTCACGCCGCATCCGCCAGTGGCGTGGTACAAGTGCCGGATGCGACGCTTGTCGCGTCTTATCCGGCCTACAGGATTGCACATGCAGGGCGGATAAGGCGTTCACGCCGCATCCGCCAGTGGCGTGGTACAAGTGCCGGATGCGACGCTTGTCGCGTCTTA
>NZ_PTSB01000027.1:0-59421 GCF_002965125.1 Escherichia sp. MOD1-EC6162 | reverse complement strand
ATATTAATAGAGTAGCTTTCATTCGCGCTACTTAATATTTTGGCTGTAAATGATATGAAAATAAGAATTAGTATGGCAAATAGTATTGTGAATGTATTTTTTCTATTTGCACAAGTGTAAATTTCTTTTGAATGGCTTGAAAAAATAGCAACACAGGAAATTAACACAAAGCTTATTTGACGGAAAAAGTAAAATATTGCGACGTCATTTGCCTTCTGGATTATTAAGGATTCAGAAGATATTGGTGTTTGCACAATAATTATTGTCTCTACAAAATAATAGAGATTGTTCAGGAATGCAATGGCTAGAATCAGCAGGCAAATTTGTTTTTGATGAGATGTATAGTATAAAAACATAAATATACAAATCATAAGGTTTATAAAAAACAGGCCTACAATAAAGATAATATAGTTGGTTTGGGTTGTTTGTGTAAGGTATAGCCAATTTTTCTCATGTAACTGCATGAGAAAAAATGAAACAAAGATAAATATAATGGAAAATATTTTTAAACTTACAGGTACTGTACGAGTAGTCATGCTGCCACCTAAAAAAATGCATATTTATTCATGTGTATCAATAAATATGTCTCAGGGTAACTTATTCTAAATCAGTATACCATTTGTTATAGATGCTGAAATTATCTTTTTCTGTAAAGATGACTTTTGAATGGTTTGCTGGTTATTAATATGCCTGCTAATTTAAGGTGTATATAGTGAATTTTGAGTGAAATTTTTAATGTGTTATTATTTGTGATGTATGTCACAGAGCCATTTGAGGCGGTCAGTATTCATACTGATAATTAGTGTGAAATTATGCTCTGTGTATGGCATATGTAGGGGAAGAGCAGACTTCGATTGTACCTATTTGCGGTGAATCCGATATCTTTTATTGCGTTGTTGGTCATGTCATGTTGAACTCGATTTAGATTTTTTAGCCGAACTAACAAGCCTGCAGACATCTGACATTTTTTGTTAGAGCGTACTATTTTGATGCGAAGTCATGTAACTTTGTTTCAGGCTGAAAAAGGGTTTAAATTGGGGGAAGTCCAGCTTGGCTCTGGCTCGATCTCACTCCTCCTTTACTTCTCCATTCAGACCAGGCATCGCGAATTCACTGCATGAAGATGAGCGATTTTTATATATTGTGAAGTAAGCGTTTTTTCCTAGAGCGGTTGGCCAGGGCAATACATCTTGGGTTTCCCTGATTCGTACCGCTTATGCTTCGGAGATAAGGGGATATGTGCTCTGTGAACCTAACGGGGATGGTACAGCCAGCATCATCGATTTCAGCCCGGTAAAAGAGACGAGGAAAAATGCACAACAGGCACCACACGTTATGCATGGATTCGAATTGCTCATAATTCACCAGCACAGCTTTAAATCGTAAAGAGAACCACGCTACGCTGTATGCGAGAATGTATTGTGGTTGGCTGGTGAAATTCCGTTAGTGGATTTACAGCCGGAACTGATTCTCTGGGAAAGAAATCATGGGCCAACTCACAGGCCACAGAATGAGAATTCTTAGAATTTTTTCGGTGGCAAAAATGGGGCAAAACGCTGCAAAAGGGGCAAAAAAGGGGCAAAAAAAGAGTGGATTATCGTAGTTTATTGTTCTCGCTGATGATGTTTAACACATTGAAAAATAAGTAAAACACTTATGAGTCAGATAGTTGTGATTTTTGCCCTTACTTGTTCAGGTTGTATTGTTCTTTCTTACTAATTTCTTGATTTTGCAACATTTAATAGTAGCTCAATTCATTATATGGCATCAGAAGAGTATGCATCATGCCGGGATATCCGACAGCAGAAGTCTGATATAAAAACAGTGGCGTGTATGGTACGGATTAGAGGGGAAAATGTCAGCACATTTGCGAAATGAATCAAAAAGCCCGCAGCGACGTGCGGGCGTTAGTTATTAGCGCACGACCAGCACTGAACACTCTGCATGACGTACTACGGCAGCGGCGTTAGAGCCGAGCAGGTAGGTGGTAATATCCGGTCGATGGGAGGCAATGATGATCATATGAGCAGGGATCTTTTTCGCCATTTCCAGAATGCGGTCTTTTGGCGAACCTTCTTCAACATGGATATGCACTCTGTCAGTCGGCAGTTTGAATTTTTTAATGACTTCTTCCAGTTGCGATTTGGCTTCCGCTTTCAGGTCATCCATTGCCGGTAACTCTGCGGAATACGCTAAACCCAGAGAGGCATAGTAGGGCAGCGAAGGTATTACCGTCAGGAAATGAACCTCTGCATCATCAATTTTTGCCTCGGCTTCAACGTGACTAATCACGCGTTGAGTTAATTCTGAGTCGGAAATATCGATAGGGACAAGAATCGTTCTGTTCATAAAACCTCCTGTTTTAGTATCCGCATAAAGTGTAACGCCAGATGACACTTTTTGTGTAATGACGGAGTTCACATTTTTAATTTAGATTAAGCAGGATTCAATAAGTAGAAAAAGCCCGCCAGAGAGGCGGGCAGGCAGGATTAGAACTGATAAACCAGACCTAAAGCGACAATATCATCGGTAGAGATACCGTTGGCAGCGTAGAAGCTGTCATCTTCATCCAACAGGTTAATTTTATAGTCAACATAGGTTGACATATTTTTGTTGAAATAATATGTCGCGCCAACATCTGCGTATTTGACCAGATCTTTATCGTCAACACCGGCTGGATTATCAACACCACCAGCAGCGTTCAGGTCACGCCCTTTAGACATCAGGAAAGACACTGCCGGACGCAGGCCAAAGTCAAACTGATATTGGGCGGTGACTTCAAAGTTCTGGGTCTTGTTCGCAACGGCGTAATCACTGTTGCCAAATGGCGTCATATTACGTGTTTCGGAATACATAGTTGCCAGGTAGATGTTGTTAGCATCATATTTTAACCCGGCAGTCCACGCATCGGCTTTATCGCCACCCGCCACAGTATGATTAACCTGATCATTGGTGCGGTCTGAGGAGGTGTATGCTGCACCCGCACTAAAGCCCATACCTAAATCGTAGGTTGTGGAAAGACCCCAGCCGTCGCCATTTTCATGACGAACATCACGTCCGTTATTCGTACCTTCCTGACCATTGCTCGCGCCT
The DNA here is from genome assembly GCF_002965125.1 of Escherichia sp. MOD1-EC6162. NCBI lineage: Bacteria > Pseudomonadati > Pseudomonadota > Gammaproteobacteria > Enterobacterales > Enterobacteriaceae > Escherichia > Escherichia sp. MOD1-EC6162. The sequence goes on along the minus strand of NZ_PTSB01000027.1, from coordinate 56,328 downwards.
TCGTTGTTACCCTGATATTGCAAAGCGAAGTTCAGTCCATTAACCAGACCGAAGAAATCAGAATTACGATAAGTTGCTACGCCATTAGCACGACCGGTCATAAAGTTGTCCGCATTCGTGTAGGAGTCACCGCCAAATTCTGGCAGCATATCGGTCCAGCCTTCTATATCGTACATTACGCCGTAATTACGTCCGTAATCGAAAGAACCGTAATCAGCAAATTTCAACCCGGCGAATGCCAGACGAGTCCAGGATTGATTTTTTGAGGATTCAGTATTGTTTGCCTGAATATTGTATTCCCACTGACCATAACCAGTGAGTTGATCGTTAATTTGTGTTTCGCCTTTAAAACCAAGACGTGCATAGCTCTGATCGCCATCTTTCGCTGAACTATCAGAAAAATAATGTAGACCATCAACTTTGCCATAAAGATCCAATTTATTGCCGTCTTTATTATAAATTTCTGCCGCATGAGCAGCTCCTGCGGAGAGCAGGGCAGGAATTAAGAGTGCCAGTACTTTGCTTTTCATTGAAAAAATCCTTTAGTTATTTTATTTGCCTTTCTTTCCCTGTTCGGGAAGTGAAAACATCCTAAAGGAAAAGTTCCATTAGCCGATAAGTGTCATTTGTTACGTCTTAAGTAAAACCTTAATCAAATAATTCTTGAGAAATGACAATAAGTTTGATGAATGTTTTAGTGGTGATATATATAAAATAAAAATTATACATTTAAAAAGTGATGCGTTATTCTGCGCGGGTTATATGCCTTTATTGTCACAGATATTATTTTCTGTTGGGGCATTGCTACGATTACTTATTTCCCAACAAATAAAAAGACAAGCCCGAACTTTCATTCGGGCTTTTTTTTGTTCAGGATAATCCTTACCCTGTTACTCTACTCGGTGCCACTTTTATCCGTTTTCCCCGCCATTTGCGCGAGGAAATCATAGCGTTTTTGCAGATCGGCTGCGGCATCTTTCCATAACTGTTTCGCCACTTCTGGCTGTTGCGAATTCAGACGGCGGAAACGTTGTTCATGGAGCAATGTTTCTTCCAGAGCCTCTGATGGTGGACGTGAATCCAGCGCCAGTGGCAGTTTGCCTTCATCGGCACGACGTGGATCAAAGCGATACAGCGGCCAGAAGCCGGTTGCGGTGAGTTGGCGCATCTGGTCGTGACTCAATGCCAGGTCATAACCGTGCTCTTCACATGGACTGTAAGCAATGATCAGTGACGGCCCTGGATACGCTTCCGCTTCCTGAATCGCTTTCACTGTCTGGTTCAGTTGCGCACCGAGAGAAATCTGCGCCACATAAACATGACCGTACATCATCATACTGACGCCGAGGTCTTTACGCGCTTTGCGTTTGCCGTGTTCACCAAACTTCGTTACTGCACCAAGAGGGGTTGCTTTCGACGCCTGACCGCCGGTATTGGAATAGCATTGCGTATCCAGTACCAGAATGTTGACGTTTTCCGTCAGACTTAATACATGATCCAAACCACCGAAGCCGATATCGTAAGCCCAGCCGTCGCCACCAATCAGCCATATTGATTTTTCCACCAGCGCATCAGCGTCGCGCAGCAGTTCATGAGCTTCAGCGATATCCTTTAGTTGCTGGCGCAACGCGGCAACCTGTTCGCGACGAACCTCTGGCGTGGCATCTGATTTCAACGCTGCCAGTAACTCCGCCGGGATTTTATCGGCAAACTGATCCAGCAGACGCAAAACACGGACACGATGCTGATCGACCGTCAGGCGGAAGCCCAGGCCAAATTCGGCATTATCTTCAAACAGTGAGTTCGCCCAGGCCGGACCACGACCGTTTGCATCAGTGGTATACGGTGTGGATGGCAGGTTACCGCCATAAATCGACGAACATCCGGTGGCGTTAGCGATCAACATTCGATCGCCATAGAGCTGAGTAAGCAATTTGATATACGGCGTCTCGCCACAACCGGAACAAGCACCAGAATATTCAAACAGCGGTGTGATCAATTGCGATGTACGAATATCAATACGTTCCAGTTTACTGCGGTCGATTTCTGGTAAGTTGAGGAAGAAGTCATAATTGATTTTCTCTTCTTCCACATGCTCCAGACGCGACATCATATTGATGGCTTTGATATCAGGATCCTGACGGTCTTTCGCCGGGCAAACTTCAACGCACAGATTACAGCCGGTGCAATCTTCCGGTGCGACCTGCAACACATATTTCTGCCCGCGCATATCGCGCGATTTCACATCCAGCGAATGCAGGCTGGCAGGGGCGTTTTCCATTGCTTCCGGCGGAACCACTTTTGCGCGAATAGCGGAGTGTGGGCAGGCGGCGACACAGTGGTTACATTGGGTACAGAGTTCCTCTTTCCAGATGGGGATCTCTTCGGCAATATTGCGTTTTTCCCAACGCGTTGTGCCCATTGGCCATGTGCCGTCTGGTGGTAGCGCCGAAACGGGGAGGGCATCGCCAAGTCCGGCGAGCATTGCAGCGGTGACGGTTTTAACGAAATCAGGCGCTGCATCGGAAACCACCGGTGGCCGATTCGCACTGTGCGGATTTACCGGTTGCAACGGGACTTCTTCCACGGATTCACGCGCCAGCGCCAGTGCCTGCCAGTTGCGTTCCACCAGATCCTGACCTTTGCTGCTGTAGCTTTTGGCAATTGCGCCCTGCAATTCAGCCAGGGCACTGTCGCCAGGCAGAATTTGCGTCAGGTGGAAAAAGGCCATCTGCATTACGGTGTTAATGCGCGCTGCCAGTCCACATTCACGGGCAATTTTCGCTGCATTAATCACATAAAAGCGAGCTTTCTTCTGATTCAACACCGCCTGAACTTCTTGCGGCAGCCGCGACCAGACTTCTTCGGCACTGTACGGAGTATTAAGCAGGAAAATACCGCCAGGTTTCAGGCGTTCTGCCATCTGATATTTGTCGATAAACTGCAACTGGTGGCAGCCAACAAAGTCAGCTTGTGAAATCAGATACGCGGATCGAATTGGATGCTCGCTCACACGCAGGTGAGAAACTGTCAGACCACCGGCCTTTTTGGAATCGTATACAAAATACCCCTGTGCATACCACGGGGTGGAATTACCGATAATCTTGATATTGTTTTTGGTCGCGGAAACGCTGCCGTCACTGCCCAGACCGTAAAACAGGGCTTCCAGCTTCGCGGAGTTTGGCAGGGTATTTTCTGGCAATGGCAGTGACAGATTGGTCACATCATCATAAATACCCACGGTAAATCGTGGTTTTGGTTTGGCTGTGTTAAGTTCGGCAAATACTGCCAGCACACAGTCCGGGCCAAACTCTTTGGAAGACAGACCATAGCGCCCACCAATGACGCGAGGCAATGCCTCACGCTCGCCATTATTAAAGGCTTCTGCCAGCGCGGTCATCACATCCAAATAGAGTGGTTCTGCCTGGGCACCCGGCTCTTTGGTGCGATCCAACACCGCTACGCTGCGTACGGACTCCGGTAGTGCTTGTAGTAAGTGTTTGGCGGAAAACGGACGATATAGTCGAACTTTCAGCACCCCAACTTTTTCGCCACGGGTCAGCAATTCGTCTACCACTTCTTCACAGGTGCCAATAGCAGAACCCATCAGGATTATCACCCGTTCTGCCTGTGGATGACCGTAATACTCAAAAGGCTGATACTGACGACCCGTAGCGGCGGCGAAATCATTCATTGCCTGTTCAACATGGTCGTAAACTGCGTTGTACCATGGGTTAGTTGCTTCACGAGACTGGAAGTAAGTGTCAGGATTGGCGGATGTACCGCGGATCACCGGATGTTCCGGATTCAGCGCACGGGCGCGATGAGCATCAATTTCTGCCTGCGGTATCAGTTCAAGAATAGTGTCGTCGGCCAGTGGAACGATTTTGTTGATCTCGTGGGAAGTACGGAAACCATCAAAGAAATGAATAAATGGCACACGGCTTTTTAGTGTCGCGATTTGCGAAATGAGGGCGAAATCTTGCGCTTCCTGAACGTTTGCCGCACACAACATGGCGCAACCGGTCTGGCGCACCGCCATCACATCTGAATGATCGCCAAAAATAGAGAGCGCATGAGTAGCGACGGTTCGCGCCGCCACATGCAGTACAAACGGTGTCAGTTCGCCCGCCAGTTTGTACAATGTCGGAATCATCAGCAACAAACCCTGCGATGATGTAAACGATGTAGAGAGTGCGCCCGTTTGCAAAGCGCCATGCACAGTCGCGATAGCACCAGCTTCGGACTGCATTTCAACTACGCGAGGTGTATCTCCCCACACGTTTTTCAAGCCGTTTCCGGCCCAGGCATCAGCCTGTTCTGCCATCGTGGAACTCGGGGTAATAGGGTAGATGGCGATAACTTCACTGGTGCGAAATGCCACCGAAGCTACCGCGCCATTACCGTCAATTGTGATCATACGACACCCTTACATTGCGCAAATGAGGGGCACACGAAAAAGCTGCGCGCCCAGTAGTTATCTCTCAATTTTAGCAAATGGCTTTCTGTTGCATTTTCGCTTTTGTGTCCCCCATATCCGCATAATGAATGTTTCGATCAAGCACCGGGCAAAAAATAGCGATAAAAAAGTAACAATGCGTTGCAACACACATAGTAGTTCTCGACGTAACCGCCTGGGCTGCCTATTATTTAGGGCGGTGTCGTTTGGCTTAAAGATTAGAGGAAGTAAAGATGCGAGCAGCGTTGTGGGTAGGGTGTGCCGCTTTATTGTTGTCTGCGTGTAGTAGTGAACCTGTTCAGCAGGCAACCGCGGCGCATGTGGCGCCTGGTTTAAAAGCGTCCATGTCCAGTAGCGGTGAAGCAAATTGCGCAATGATTGGTGGTTCGCTATCCGTTGCCCGTCAACTTGACGGAACGGCTATTGGGATGTGTGCATTACCTAACGGCAAACGCTGCAGCGAACAGTCGCTTGCCGCCGGACGCTGTGGCAGCTACTAATTGACCAAATCTGCCAGTTTATAAGTTAATGTCTGTTTCGCGGTTGCCAGCGTCAACTGGTTGGCGGTCAGATCTACCTGCGCACCTTCTTTCAGCATTTCGCTGATGGTGTGATCGAGTTCGTTAAGCTGTGGGTTGGCACACATCATGCGGGTCATTGCCAGTCCTTTAACTTTCAGTTCTCCGCCCGAAAGTTTACCCTCTCCGCTAAAGCGGTTACACATGTTGCCGGAAATCATCATCTTTTCCCCAAAGCTGATTTCTGGCGGGTTTTTATCGCTGGCAACAGGTTGACCGTTAACACTTTCCAGTACAAACCGGTGATGCTGTAACTGTTCTGGCGTTACAGCAATTTTGTCATTACTTACACATCCCGCCATCAGCAGGCTTAGTGCGACTAGCGCGGCAACTTTCTTCATTTTAGTTCTCAACTTAAGGTATAAATCAGGTGCTGATTGCCGGATGCAACGCTGGGGCGTCTTATCCGTTCAACAGAACTTATTGTAAGAATAGCGGATGAAAGATCTTTGGGGATTATCTGAATAAGCTCCCCTGATTTGCAGGGGAGCTGCATGTTTAAACCAGTTCGTTCGGGCAGGATTCGCCTTTTTCCAGATTGCTCAAGTTTTGCAGCGTAGTCTGGGAAATACTGGTCAGAGCTTCTGCCGTCAGGAAAGCCTGGTGCCCGGTAAACAGTACGTTATGGCAGGCAGACAGACGACGGAACACGTCATCCTGAATCACATCGTTGGATTTATCTTCAAAGAACAGATCGCGTTCGTTCTCATACACGTCCATCCCCAGCGAGCCAATTTTCTGGTTTTTCAGCGCTTCAATTGCCGCCTGGGAATCAATCAATGCGCCACGACTGGTGTTGACGATCATTACGCCGTTTTTCATCTGATCAAACGCCGCCTCATTCAGCAGGTGGTAGTTCTCCGGCGTCAGCGGGCAGTGCAGGGAGATAACGTCTGATTCAGAGAACAGGGTCGGCAGATCGACATATTCCACGCCGAGCTCCAGCGCCGCCGCACTTGGGTATGGATCGAACGCCAGCAGACGCATACCGAAACCTTTCAGAATACGCAGCATCGCTACGCCGATTTTACCGGTGCCGATAACACCTGCCGTTTTGCCATACATGGTAAAGCCAGTCAGGCCTTCCAGAGAGAAGTTGGCGTCACGGGTACGCTGATACGCGCGGTGAATACGGCGGTTCAACGTCATCATCATACCGATAGCGTGTTCAGCGACGGCTTCCGGATCGTAGGCTGGAACACGGACTACTTTCAGCCCCAGCTCTTTTGCCGCGTCGAGGTCAACGTTGTTGAAACCGGCACAGCGCAGGGCGATATATTTAACGCCGTGCTTTTTCAGTTCTTCCAGCACCGGGCGGCTGCCGTCATCATTTACGAAAATACATACCGCTTCGCAGCCATTGGCGGTTTTGGCGGTTTTTTCTGTCAGCAGAAAGTCAAAAAATTCCAGCTCAAAGCCAAAGGACTCGTTCACCTGTTGCAGGTACTTCTTGTCGTACTGTTTTGTGCTATATACGGCGAGTTTCATAAGACTTTCTCCAGTGATGTTGAATCACGTTTAAGCTACTAAAAATATTTTACAAAAATTAAAATATAATTGAAAGCTGTGGTGATATTGAAAAATCCATCAACAACTATGCTTAGTGTAGGCGCAACCTTCAACTGAACGGTTAAACATGCCACAATACCGGTATTGAATGCTTAATTTTTCGCTAAATCAGGATATTAACTACCCATGTTGGGTAAATATAAAGCCGTTCTCGCGCTGTTATTACTGATTATTCTTGTGCCCTTAACGCTGCTGATGACGCTCGGGCTGTGGGTTCCTACGCTGGCGGGTATCTGGCTGCCGCTCGGTACACGCATTGCATTAGATGAAAGCCCGCGCATCACGCGTAAAGGTTTAATTATTCCCGATCTCCGTTATCTGGTGGCGGATTGCCAGTTGGCGCATATCACCAACGCCAGCCTTTCACATCCCAGCCGCTGGTTATTGAACGTTGGCACAGTGGAGCTTGACTCTGCTTGCCTGGCAAAATTGCCACAGGAAGAGCCCTCTCCGGCAGCGCCGAAAACCCTTGCGCAGTGGCAATCCATGCTGCCTAACACCTGGATCAATATTGATAAACTGATCCTTTCGCCCTGGCAGGAATGGCAGGGAAAACTCTCTCTCTCGTTGACCTCTGATATCCAGCAACTGCGTTATCAGGGCGAAAAAGTTAAATTTCAAGGCCAGCTTAAAGGGCAACAACTTACAGTCAGCGAACTGGATGTCGCCGCGTTTGAAAATCAGCCGCCGGTAAAACTGGTAGGGGAATTTACCATGCCGCTGGTGCCGGATGGGCTTCCTGTCAGTGGCCATGCTACCGCGACCTTGAACTTGCCACAGGAACCGTCACTGGTGGATGCTGAACTGGAGTGGCAGGAAAATAGCGGGCAATTGCTTGTGATGACACGGGATAACGGCGATCCATTGCTCGATTTGCCGTGGCAAATTACCCGTCAGCAATTGACGGTCAGCGATGGTCGCTGGAGCTGGCCGTATGAAGGTTTTCCCCTGAGTGGGCGATTGGGTGTTAAAGTCGAGAACTGGCAGGCCGGGCTTGAGAACGCGTTGGTCAGTGGACGCCTGAGTGTGCTGACCCAGGGGCAAGCAGGGAAAGGCAATGCGGTGCTTAATTTTGGCCCAGGAAAATTGAGCATGGATAACAGTCAGATGCCACTGCAACTGACCGGTGAAGCAAAACAGGCTGATCTCATTCTGTATGCCCGCTTACCGGCACAGCTAAGCGGAAGTCTGACTGACCCAACGCTGGCCTTTGAACCAGGCGCGTTATTACGTTCAAAGGGAAGAATCATCGATTCACTGGACATCGATGAAATTCGCTGGCCTTTAGCGGGGGTAAAAGTCACTCAACGTGGTGTTGACGGTCGCTTGCAGGCCATTTTGCAGGCCCATGAAAATGAACTGGGCGACTTTGTGCTGCATATGGATGGTCAGGCGAATGATTTTCTCCCGGATGCAGGGCGTTGGCAGTGGCGTTACTGGGGCAAAGGCAGTTTTACCCCGATGAATGCCACCTGGGATGTCGCAGGAAAAGGTGAGTGGCATAACAGCACGATTACGCTTACCGACCTCTCGACCGGGTTCGATCAGTTGCAATATGGCACGATGACAGTAGAAACGCCGCGCTTAATTCTTGATAAACCCGTTATCTGGGTGCGTGACGCCCAGAATCCGTCTTTTAGTGGTGCGCTTTCGCTGGATGCAGGACAAACGCTTTTCACAGGCGGTAGTGTGTTACCGCCATCAACCTTAAAATTTAGTGTCGATGGACGCGATCCGACGTATTTCCTCTTCAAAGGGGATTTACATGCTGGTGAGATTGGCCCGGTACGGGTGAATGGCCGCTGGGACGGTATTCGCCTGCGCGGCAATGCCTGGTGGCCTAAACAATCGCTGACCGTATTCCAGCCGCTGATCCCGCCAGACTGGAAGATGAATCTACGCGATGGTGAACTGTATGCCCAGGTGGCGTTTTCTGCCGCGCCTGAGCAGGGCTTCCGTGCAGGGGGGCATGGCGTGTTGAAAGGTGGCAGCGCGTGGATGCCAGATAACCAGGTCAACGGTGTCGACTTTGTACTACCGTTCCGTTTTGCCGACGGTGCGTGGCACCTGGGAACGCGGCGACCTGTGTCATTACGTATTGCTGAAGTGGTTAACCTGGTGACGGCAAAAAATATTACTGCCGATCTTCAGGGGCGTTATCCGTGGACCGAATACGAACCCTTGCTACTGACTGATGTGAGTGTTGATGTTTTAGGTGGTAACGTGCTAATGAAACAATTACGTATGCCGCAGCACGATCCGGCGCTGTTACGGCTGAATAATCTCTCTTCCAGTGAACTGGTTAGCGCCATCAATCCAAAGCAATTCGCTATGTCAGGGGCATTCAGTGGGGCATTGCCGCTATGGCTTAATAATGAAAAATGGATTGTGAAAGATGGCTGGCTGGCAAACGCAGGCCCCATGACCTTGCGCCTGGATAAAGACACGGCGGATGCAGTAGCAAAAGACAATATGACCGCAGGGACTGCAATCAACTGGTTGCGCTATATGGAAATTAGCCGTTCATCGACAAAAATTAATCTGGATAATCTCGGTGTGTTAACCATGCAGGCAACGATCAGCGGTAATAGCCGGGTTGATGGTAAAACGGGCACGGTGAATCTTAATTACAGCCACGAAGAGAATATTTTTACGTTATGGCGCAGCTTACGCTTTGGCGATAATCTCCAGGCGTGGCTGGAACAGAATGCCCGACTCCCGAAAACGGGTTGCCCATCAGGAAATGAGTGTGAGGAAAAATAATGAAAATAATGATAACCGCGTTCGCGTCCTCTTTTATGTTGCTTGGTTGCACGCCGCGCATTGAAGTGGCTGCGCCGAAAGAGCCAATCACCATTAATATGAACGTTAAAATTGAGCATGAGATCATCATCAAAGCAGATAAGGACGTTGAAGACTTGCTCAAAACCCGTAGCGATCTTTTTTGAGGTAATGATGAAAAGAGCATTACTGATAATGGTGTGGACTGTTTGCCTGATGAGCAGCAGTGCGATGGCGTTAACCCTGAATGAAGCCAGAAGTCAGGGGCGGGTAGGCGAAACATTTAATGGTTATCTGATGGCACTGAAAACGGATGACGAAACGCAGGCATTGGTAAACGATATTAATAAAGCTCGTGCGCTGAGTTATCAGCAACTGGCCAGACAAAATAATGTCTCAACTGAGGAGATTGCAAAACTGGCAGGGCAGAAACTGGTCGCTCGCGCTAAACCGGGAGAATATGTGCAGGGGATTAATGGGAAATGGCTGCAAAAATAAAAAACGTAAAGCAGCGGTAATTAATTTCGTATTCAGAAAGATCAGTTACCGTTCAAAACGGTACAAATTATACCTACAGACCTCCGCCAGATTGATTGCGGCGCTGTTTTTGCTTGTTGGCGCTCGTTTTTACGCATCCGCATTCAATAGTCATTTATTCACTTTCCGTTCATTTCTATACTGATTTTTCTTAATCCGCTTTATTACAGGGCAGGGTGTTATGAGCAGCAACACATTTACTCTCGGTACAAAATCCGTTAACCGTCTCGGTTACGGCGCGATGCAACTGGCAGGACCTGGTGTATTCGGCCCACCGAAAGATCGCCATGTCGCGATTACCGTGCTGCGTGAGGCACTGGCATTGGGCGTCAATCACATTGATACCAGCGACTTTTATGGTCCACACGTTACCAATCAGATTATCCGCGAAGCGTTACATCCTTATTCCGATGACCTGACTATCGTCACCAAAATTGGCGCTCGCCGCGGTGAGGACGCCTCCTGGTTGCCGGCATTCTCTCCAGCAGAACTGAAAAAAGCGGTGCACGATAACCTGCGAAATCTGGGGGTGGACGTGCTGGATGTGGTGAACCTGCGGGTGATGCCTGACGATGGACATGGCCCGGCGGAAGGGTCGATTGAAGCCAGCCTGATCGTGCTGGCTGAGATGCAACAACAAGGGCTGGTAAAACATATTGGCCTGAGCAACGTAACACCAACGCAGGTTGCAGAGGCGCGCAAGATTACAGAAATTGTTTGCGTGCAAAACGAATACAACATTGCCCATCGTGCGGATGACGAATTAATTGATTCTTTGGCTCGCGATGGCATTGCATATGTGCCGTTCTTCCCGCTCGGGGGCTTTACGCCACTGCAATCCTCCACGCTCTCTGATGTCGCAGCAAGTCTTAATGCGACACCGATGCAGGTGGCGCTGGCGTGGCTGTTGCAACGTTCACCGAATATTTTGCTGATCCCGGGAACGTCTTCCGTTGCGCATTTACGGGAGAATATGGCAGTGGGGGAATTAGCGCTACCTGATGATGTGTTGGCAACGCTGGACAGTATTGCGAAAAAGGCGAGTTAAGTAAAAAAGCCTCCCGCACTCGCGGTAGGCTTCTTAAAACTTATGCTGCAACAATTGCGTCAATTGCCGCTTTAGCGTCTGCCTGCGCTTTTGCTGCCATTTCCGGCCCGTAAGCGATACCTTCAGCAAAGACAAAGTTCACGTCAGTAATGCCGATAAAGCCAAGGAACGTAGAAAGATACGGGGTCACCAGGTCTGTAGGCCCATCCTTATGGATACCGCCACGGCTGGTAATAACAATGGCTTTTTTACCGGTTACCAGACCTTCAGGACCGTTCTCGGTGTAGCGGAAAGTAACGCCTGCACGCGCAACCAGGTCAAAATAGTTTTTCAACTGAGTAGAGATGTTGAAGTTGTACATCGGTGCGGCAATCACGATAACGTCATGCGCTTTCAACTCGGCAATCAGTTCATCAGACAGTGTCAGGGCTTCCTGCTGGCGCGGAGTCAGCGGCGCGTCACTCGGACGCAGAGCACCAACCAGTTCGCCATCCAGCACCGGAACCGGATTTGCAGCCAGGTCGCGGACGGTGATTTCATCAGCAGTGTGCTTTTCACGCCATTGTTCAACAAAATAATCAGACAACTGACCAGACTGAGAGTACCCTGCCAGGATGCTGGATTTAAGAACTAATACCTTGCTCATGGTGTTTCCTTATAGATGTTTGAATGGGCGATGCCCTGTTGCTTGTTGACACTTTATTCACAATCCTGCCACAGAGATAGCGCAATATATCGAAGTCTATGTTCGAATTTATTGAACAACACATAAAAAGCCGCGATGTGGTACTCTATATCTATCATTTAAAAGAAAATTAATCAGGCACAACGCTGCCCTTTAACGTTATGACAGAACAACAAAAATTGACCTTTAACGCCTTACAGCAGCGGTTGGATTCGTTAATGCTGCGTGACAGACTGCGTTTTTCCCGCCGTCTGCATGGGGTGAAGAAGGTTAAAAATCCTGATGCACAACAGGCCATTTTCCAGGAGATGGCAAAAGAAATTGACCAGGCGGCAGGGAAAGTCCTGCTACGTGAAGCGGCGCGTCCGGAGATTACTTATCCGGACAATTTGCCGGTTAGCCAGAAAAAACAGGACATTCTCGAAGCGATCCGTGACCACCAGGTGGTGATTGTCGCCGGAGAAACAGGTTCCGGTAAAACGACGCAGTTGCCGAAAATCTGTATGGAACTGGGGCGCGGGATTAAAGGGCTGATTGGCCATACCCAGCCTCGTCGACTGGCAGCCCGTACCGTGGCGAACCGTATTGCGGAAGAGTTGCAGACCGAACCGGGTGGTTGCATCGGTTATAAAGTCCGTTTCAGCGATCACGTCAGTGATAACACGATGGTCAAGCTGATGACCGACGGTATTCTGCTGGCGGAAATCCAGCAGGATCGCCTGCTGATGCAGTACGACACCATCATCATTGACGAAGCGCACGAACGCAGCCTGAACATTGATTTCCTGCTCGGTTATTTGAAAGAGCTGTTGCCACGTCGCCCGGATCTGAAAGTCATCATCACTTCCGCGACCATCGATCCGGAACGCTTCTCTCGCCACTTTAACAATGCGCCGATTATCGAAGTTTCGGGTCGAACTTATCCGGTAGAAGTGCGTTATCGACCAATAGTTGAAGAAGCGGATGATACCGAGCGCGACCAGTTACAGGCGATTTTCGATGCCGTAGACGAATTGAGCCAGGAAAGCCCCGGCGACATTTTGATCTTTATGAGCGGCGAGCGGGAAATTCGCGATACCGCCGATGCGCTGAACAAGCTGAACTTACGCCATACGGAAATATTGCCGCTTTATGCGCGGCTTTCAAACAGCGAACAAAATCGCGTCTTCCAGTCACACAGCGGGCGGCGCATTGTGCTGGCGACTAACGTCGCGGAAACCTCGCTGACTGTGCCGGGTATTAAATACGTGATCGACCCAGGTACGGCGCGCATCAGCCGCTACAGCTATCGCACCAAAGTGCAGCGTCTACCGATTGAGCCAATTTCGCAGGCTTCAGCCAATCAGCGTAAAGGCCGTTGCGGACGCGTATCAGAAGGGATCTGTATTCGTCTTTATTCGGAAGACGATTTCCTTTCTCGTCCGGAGTTTACCGATCCGGAAATTCTGCGTACCAACCTGGCGTCGGTTATCTTACAGATGACCGCACTGGGGCTGGGCGATATCGCTGCGTTTCCGTTTGTTGAAGCGCCGGATAAACGCAATATTCAGGATGGTGTGCGCCTGCTGGAGGAGTTAGGTGCAATCACCACCGACGAACAGCAAACCGCATATAAACTGACACCACTTGGTCGTCAGTTATCACAGTTACCGGTTGACCCGCGTCTGGCACGCATGGTGCTGGAAGCGCAGAAACATGGCTGTGTAAGGGAAGCGATGATTATCACTTCCGCGCTCTCCATTCAGGACCCTCGTGAACGCCCGATGGACAAACAACAGGCATCGGATGAAAAACATCGTCGTTTCCACGATAAAGAGTCCGACTTCCTGGCGTTTGTGAATTTGTGGAATTATCTCGGTGAGCAGCAAAAGGCGCTCTCTTCAAACGCCTTCCGTCGCTTGTGCCGCACTGAATATCTCAACTATCTGCGCGTGCGCGAATGGCAGGACATCTACACTCAGTTGCGCCAGGTGGTGAAAGAACTCGGCATTCCGGTAAACAGTGAACCGGCGGAGTATCGCGAAATTCATATCGCATTACTGACCGGTTTGCTTTCACATATCGGCATGAAAGATGCGGATAAACAGGAATATACCGGCGCACGTAACGCGCGTTTCTCTATCTTCCCTGGTTCTGGTTTATTCAAAAAGCCGCCAAAGTGGGTGATGGTGGCGGAACTGGTAGAAACCAGCCGCCTGTGGGGGCGCATTGCGGCACGCATCGATCCGGAATGGGTAGAGCCGGTTGCCCAACATTTGATCAAACGCACCTACAGTGAACCGCACTGGGAACGGGCGCAGGGCGCAGTGATGGCGACGGAAAAAGTCACCGTTTATGGGTTGCCGATTGTCGCCGCGCGTAAGGTTAACTACAGCCAGATTGATCCTGCGTTGTGCCGTGAACTCTTTATCCGCCATGCACTTGTAGAAGGTGACTGGCAGACACGTCACGCTTTCTTCCGTGAAAACCTGAAACTGCGGGCAGAAGTGGAAGAGCTGGAACACAAATCACGTCGTCGCGATATTCTGGTAGATGACGAGACGCTGTTTGAATTTTACGACCAGCGCATTAGCCATGATGTGATCTCTTCGCGCCACTTCGACAACTGGTGGAAAAAGGTTAGCCGCGAAACGCCTGATTTGCTCAACTTTGAAAAGAGCATGTTGATCAAAGAAGGTGCGGAAAAAATCAGCAAGCTGGATTACCCGAACTTCTGGCATCAGGGCAATCTCAAGCTGCGTTTAAGTTATCAGTTTGAGCCAGGTGCGGACGCTGATGGCGTGACCGTGCATATTCCGCTGCCGTTGCTCAACCAGGTGGAAGAGCGCGGCTTTGAATGGCAAATTCCTGGATTACGTCGTGAACTGGTGATTGCGCTGATTAAATCGCTGCCAAAACCGGTACGTCGTAATTTTGTGCCTGCGCCAAACTACGCCGAAGCGTTTTTAGGCCGCGTGACGCCACTGGAACTACCGTTGCTCGACAGTCTTGAACGTGAATTGCGCCGCATGACCGGCGTTACCGTTGACCGCGAAGACTGGCACTGGGATCAGGTGCCCGATCACCTGAAAATTACTTTCCGCGTGGTGGACGACAAAAACAAGAAGTTGAAAGAAGGGCGCTCATTACAGGAACTGAAAGAGGCGCTGAAAGGCAAAGTGCAGGAAACACTGTCTGCGGTCGCTGATGACGGTATCGAGCAGAGCGGCCTGCATATCTGGAGCTTTGGTCAATTGCCGGAAAGCTACGAGCAGAAGCGCGGCAATTACAAAGTGAAAGCGTGGCCTGCGCTGGTGGATGAACGTGACAGCGTGGCGATCAAATTGTTTGATAATCCACTGGAGCAGAAGCAAGCAATGTGGAACGGTCTGCGCCGTCTACTGTTGCTGAATATTCCTTCACCGATCAAATATCTGCATGAGAAGTTGCCGAATAAAGCCAAGCTGGGGCTGTACTTTAACCCGTATGGCAAAGTGCTGGAGCTGATCGATGACTGTATCTCCTGCGGTGTGGATAAATTAATCGACGCCAACGGTGGCCCGGTCTGGACGGAAGAGGGTTTTACTGCGCTACATGAAAAAGTGCGTGCCGAACTGAACGATACCGTGGTGGATATTGCGAAGCAGGTCGAGCAAATCCTCACGGCAGTGTTCAACATCAACAAACGTCTGAAAGGGCGTGTTGATATGACGATGGCGCTGGGGCTTTCTGACATCAAAGCACAAATGGGCGGTCTGGTGTATCGCGGTTTTGTCACCAGTAACGGCTTCAAACGGCTGGGCGATACGCTGCGCTATTTGCAGGCGATTGAAAAACGCCTGGAAAAACTGGCGGTTGATCCGCATCGCGACCGTGCCCAAATGCTGAAAGTCGAAAACGTCCAGCAGGCATGGCAACAATGGTTCAACAAACTGCCGCCAGCGCGTCGTGAGGATGAAGACGTGAAAGAGATCCGTTGGATGATTGAAGAACTGCGCGTCAGTTACTTCGCCCAACAACTTGGTACGCCGTATCCGATATCGGATAAACGTATTTTGCAGGCGATGGAGCAGATTAGCGGTTAACGGCTGTTATTTGGCTGATGAATCTAAAACCCGGTAAGCGTGTGCTGCCGGTTTTTTTTTTATAAGATCTGAAGGATTCACTCTATCGCAACATTGAACGATTTTGCTGAATTTTTATCAACAGTCTTTCCTCAAATACAGTATGAGTAAAACAAATATCAGGCTTACGAAGGAGGATAGAGAAAATACAACGTCTTCCTTTCAGAGTGCTCCGCTTCTCATTATTATCTCACGCAGTATTCTTAAGGGAACGAGAAGGAGGGACCATGAACATTAACCCGTTTCCGACGCTTTCAGCGACAACTATAGATGCCATAAACGTTATTGGTCGATGGCTGGCGCAGGATGATTTCTCTGGTGAGATGCCGTATCAGGCTGATTGCGTGATCCTCGCAGGTAACGCTGTTATTCCCACTATCGACGCTGCATGCAAGATTGCCCGCGATCAGCAAATTCCATTACTGATCAGCGGTGGTATCGGTCACTCGACAACCTTTTTATATAGTGCTGTCGCACAGCATCCACATTACAACATCATTCGTACCACGGGCAGGGCAGAAGCCACCATCCTTGCAGATATTGCCCATCAGTTCTGGCATATTCCCCATGAAAAAATCTGGATTGAAGACCAGTCAACGAACTGCGGTGAAAACGCCCGCTTCAGCGTCGCGTTATTGAATCAGGCCACAGAGCGCATTCACACGGCTATCGTTGTGCAGGATCCCACCATGCAGCGGCGCACGATGGCGACGTTCCGCCGTATTACTGCTGATAATCCCGATGCACCTCGCTGGTTAAGTTATCCAGGATTCGTACCACAAGTGGGGAATAACGCAGACAGTGTCACATTTGTTAATCAACTGGAAGGATTATGGCCAGTTGAACGTTATTTATCGCTACTTACTGGTGAGCTACCACGTTTGCGTGATGATAGCGACGGTTATGGCCCCCGCGGACGTGATTTTATCGTTCACGTTGATTTTCCTGCAGAAGTCGCCCAGGCATGGCAGACGCTGAAACACGACGCTGTACTTATTGAAGCGATGGAAAGTCGTTCGCTACGTTAAAAATTGCCCGTTTGTGAAAAACCGTTGGCAAACGGGCATGATTCTTTACTTTTACTTCTGCCTTTTATTCCTTTCACACCTGTTTTTATGAAGCCCTTCACAGATTCGTCCTTCCACGATGCCGTTTCCGCAATGATTGATGTTTATTAACAATATATTCACTAAATAAAAACACAATAATCACAGGAGTCGCCCATGTCAGTACCCGTTCAACATCCTATGTATATCGATGGACAGTTTGTTACCTGGCATGGAGATGCATGGATTGATGTTGTAAACCCTGCAACAGAGACGGTTATTTCCCGTATTCCTGATGGTCAGGCTGAGGATGCCCGTAAGGCAATCGATGCTGCAGAACGTGCCCAACCAGAATGGGAAGCATTGCCTGCCATTGAGCGCGCCAGTTGGTTACGCAAAATCGCTGCCGGGATCCGTGAACGCGCCAGTGAAATCAGTGCACTGATTGTCGAGGAAGGGGGCAAAGTCCAGCAACTGGCTGAAGTCGAAGTGGCTTTCACGGCGGACTATATTGATTATATGGCGGAGTGGGCGCGGCGCTACGAGGGTGAGATTATTCAAAGCGATCGCCCGGGAGAGAATATTCTTCTTTTTAAACGTGCGCTTGGCGTGACCACCGGTATTCTGCCGTGGAATTTCCCGTTCTTCCTGATTGCCCGCAAAATGGCACCCGCTCTGCTCACCGGCAATACCATCGTCATTAAACCGAGCGAATTTACACCAAATAACGCAATTGCTTTCGCCAAAATCGTCGATGAAATTGGCCTTCCACGCGGCGTGTTTAACCTTGTGCTGGGGCGCGGTGAAACAGTGGGTCAGGAACTGGCGGGTAACCCGAAGGTCGCAATGGTCAGTATGACGGGCAGCGTCGCCGCCGGGGAGAAAATCATGGCAACTGCGGCGAAAAATATCACCAAAGTGTGTCTGGAACTGGGCGGCAAAGCGCCCGCTATTGTGATGGATGACGCTGATATTGAACTGGCAGTCAAAGCCATCGTTGATTCACGAGTCATTAATAGTGGGCAAGTGTGCAACTGTGCTGAACGTGTTTATGTACAGAAAGGCATTTATGATCAGTTTGTTAACCGACTTGGTGAAGCGATGCAGGCGGTGCAGTTTGGCAATCCTTCTGAACGCAACGACATTGCAATGGGGCCGTTGATTAACGCCGCGGCGTTGGAAAAGGTTGAGCAGAAAGTGGCTCGTGCTGTAGAAGAGGGCGCGAGAGTGGCGCTTGGTGGCAAAGCGGTAGCGGGGAAAGGGTACTATTATCCGCCGACAATATTGCTGGATGTTCGCCAGGAAATGTCAATTATGCACGAAGAAACCTTTGGCCCGGTGCTGCCTGTTGTCGCTTTCGATACGCTGGAACACGCTATCGCCATGGCTAACGACAGCGATTACGGCCTGACCTCGTCGATTTATACTCAAAATCTGAACGTCGCGATGAAAGCCATCAAAGGGTTGAAGTTCGGTGAAACCTACATCAATCGTGAAAACTTTGAAGCGATGCAAGGTTTCCACGCCGGATGGCGTAAGTCGGGTATTGGCGGTGCGGATGGTAAACATGGTTTGCATGAATACCTGCAAACCCAGGTCGTTTATTTACAGTCGTAATGTGTAAAACAGGCGGAGGCATTTCCCTCCACCTGTATCTGTCAGAGTTTGGCGAATTTTTCCAGGGTGCGAATAAGCTGGGTGACAAAGCCATATTCGTTGTCGTACCAGGCGACTGTTTTTACCAGTTGCAAATCGCCCACGGCGGTAATTTCCGTTTGGGTGGCATCAAACACCGAACCAAAATGGCTACCAATGATATCGGAAGAGACTATTTCTTCATCGGTATAACCAAATGATTCGTTATTGTTTGTCGCCTTTTTAAGTGCATTGTTCACTTCTTCGGCAGTCACTTTTTTACCGAGAATAGACACCAACTCGGTGACAGAACCCGTTTTTACCGGTACACGCTGTGCATGGCCTTTCAGTTTACCGCTCAGTTCCGGGATCACCAGACCAATAGCTTTTGCTGCGCCCGTTGTATGGGGAATAATATTTTCTGCCGCCGCACGTGAAGCGCGTAGATCTTTACCACGCGGACCATCCACCAGTGACTGGGTGCCGGTATAGGCATGAATCGTCGTCATCGTGCCGACTTCTATTCCAAAATTGTCATGGAGTGCTTTGGCCATCGGCGCAAGACAGTTGGTGGTGCAGGACGCCACGGAAACAATGGTGTCGTTGCCATCCAGCGTGTTGTCATTGACGTTATAAACGATGGTTTTCATTTCACCGGCAGGGGCGGAAATTAACACCTTCTTCGCGCCAGCATCCAGATGTGCCTGCGATTTCTCTGCGGATGTATAAAAGCCGGTACATTCAACAATGATTTCTGCACCTTTCGCTTTCCACGGAATATTTTTCGCCTCTTTTTCGGCGTAAACCGCAATACTTTTGCCATCGACAATAAGTGAATCTTCAGTGAAATCAACGCTCCAGGGGAACGGGCCGTAGTTTGAATCGTGTTTTAGCAAGTAGGCGAGAATTTTCGGGGATGTGAGATCATTAATGGCGACAACATCTATATTGCTTTTGACCTCCAGTAATCGACGCAATACCAGTCGACCGATACGACCAAAACCGTTAATACCAACTTTACTCATGGTTTTCTCCTGTCAGGAACTCGTGGGTGAAAATTAATCCTTTCCAGGCTTAGACCAGGATGGTGGGATGAGCAATCTACATTCTCGCAGTGAAACGTAACCTACTGAAAATGGGTGAACAATATTTAATGAAATTTTGAGAAAAGCTGGTTATGTTAACAATAAATTGTTTTAAATCAGGAAATGTTATGGAAAATAAATACTCAAAGTTACAAATCGGTATTCACTGGCTGGTCTTTTTACTGGTTATCGCAGCTTACTGTGCGATGGAGTTTCGTGGATTTTTCCCGCGAGCCGATCGACCGGTTATCAACATGATCCATGTTTCCTGTGGCATTTCGATTTTCGTACTGATGGTGCTTCGTCTCGTGCTAAGACTGAAATATCCAACGCCACCAATTGTGCCTAAACCAAAGCCAATGATGACGGGGCTTGCGCATCTCGGGCATCTGGTCATTTACTTGCTGTTTATCGCACTGCCGATAATTGGCATGGTGATGATGTATAACCGTGGCAATCCGTGGTTTGCGTTTGGTGTGATGATGCCTCATGCATCAGAGGCCAATTTCGATCTGGTAGATACCTTAAAATCGTGGCATGAAACGCTGGCAAATCTGGGGTATTTCGTTATTGGGTTGCATGCCGCTGCTGCATTGGCGCACCACTATTTCTGGAAGGACAATACGCTTCTGCGCATGATGCCGCGTAAGCGTTCCTGACAACAGTAAAAGAAAACGCCTGTACTAAACCAGACCCGTGGTACAGGCGAAGAATACGGGTCTACATCGGAAGCACCTATTATATTTATTTGTATGACAAATAAAACCAGAATTCGTGTTTATATGTTTGCCTGGCCAATATTTAATCAAATTATCTTTCTATTAAGAGCGTTACTCAATTTCCTCCAATCCAATCTTTGATCTCCCTAAGTGAAATAAAAACTGTCCGGCGTATAACTTTTGTACCGAACATAAGATTCGGCAAACCATGGAGGTTATATGAAGAAGTTGTCATTTATTTTACTGATAGGATTACTGATGTCTTTTTATGCTGATGCAGGGCGAAAACCTTGTTCCGGTTCGAAAGGGGGGATCTCTCACTGCACTGCTGGCGGCAAATTTGTCTGTAACGATGGTTCTATCAGCGCATCGAAAAAAACGTGCACTAACTGAAAAGTAAAAAGGGGTGCCATGAGAAAATGAACCTGCCAGCCAGATACGCGGGGAAAACTCCCTGGACTGCCCTTACCTGGACGTGCAGGCCATGAGGGCTGCCACCTCCTTTTCACCGTCCCGGAACCGCAGTTCATAGAGCGTTTGTCGGGTCAGGAGTGTGAATGCCAGTATTGTGAAACAAATAATGAGCAGACACGCCACCAGGGGGCGCTTCATAGCCTTTCTCTTTGCCGGATGGCGGGTAAGAGGCTAACATCCGAATTGTGTGGTTCATTCGTTGGCCTCGGTTGATAGCATTATCGATCGGGGCCTTCGTCCTTCTGATTCCCGGTTTCTTCATTCCGGCGGTAATAATCTCTCATCGCAATAATTGTTGTAAAAATGTGATATGAACAGGTTTTTGGCAGTAAGCAATTACCGTCAATTGCCGATGACCCTCTATCGGGAGTAAACCTGGAAGAGAGACCACGGTCATGAATACAACATCCTCACACCGCTCAGGCTTTTTACATCACATCAGATTGGTTCCGTTATTTGCCTGCATTCTTGGCGGCATATTATTTCTTTTTGCTTTGAGTTCAGCCCTGGCTGGATATTTTCTCTGGCAGGCTGACCGCGATCAGCGAGATGTCACCGCCGAGATCCAGATTCGCACGGGGTTAGCAAATAGCTCTGATTTTTTGCGTTCAGCCCGAATCAATATGATTCAGGCCGGGGCGGCGAGTCGGATCGCAGAAATGGAAGAGATGAAAAAAAATATTGCACAAGCAGAATTGCAGATTAAACAGTCGCAGCAAGGTTATCGCGCTTACCAGAATCGCCGTGTGAAAACACGTGATGATGAAGTTCTGGATGCTGAATTAAATCAACGTTTTCAGGCTTATATAACAGGTCTGCAACCCATGTTGAAATATGCCAAAAATGGCATGTTCGAAGCGATTATTAATCATGAAAGTGAGCAGATCCGATCGCTGGATAATGTTTATAGCCAGATTTTAAACAACGCTGTTGAAATACGTAGCGCCAGAGCAAATCATCTGACGGAGCAGGCGCATCAGCGCACTCGACTGGGGGTGATGTTTATGATTGGTGCGTTTGTGCTTGCCCTGGTCATGACGCTGATGACCTTTATGGTTTTGCGTCGGATAGTGATTCGACCTCTGCAGCATGCTGCGCAACGCATTGAACAAATTGCCAGTGGCAATCTGACAATGGCTGACGAACCTTCTGGGCGCAGTGAAATTGGCCGTTTAAGCCGTCATTTGCAGCAAATGCAGCATTCGCTGGTGATGACTGTCGGGACGGTACGTCAGGGGGCGGAGGAGATTTATCGCGGCACCAGCGAAATTTCCGCTGGCAATGCCGACCTTTCTTCGCGCACTGAAGAACAGGCCGCGGCGATTGAACAAACCGCTGCCAGCATGGAGCAACTCACTGTGACAGTCAAACAGAATGCGGATAATGCCCACTACGCAAGCCGTCTGGCGCAAGAGGCTTCCATTAAAGCCAGCGATGGTGGGCAGACGGTCTCCGGCGTGGTGAAAACGATGGGGGATATCTCCAGCAGTTCAAAGAAAATTTCCGAAATTACCGCCGTGATCAACAGTATTGCCTTCCAGACAAATATTCTGGCGCTCAATGCAGCCGTTGAAGCCGCGCGGGCCGGTGAGCAAGGGCGCGGATTTGCTGTCGTTGCCAGTGAAGTGCGTACACTCGCCAGCCGTAGCGCTCAGGCAGCGAAAGAAATTGAAGGCCTGATCAGTGAATCAGTCAGATTAATTGGGCAAGGAGCTAATGAGGTGACGACAGCAGGGAAAACCATGAGTGCCATAATGGACGCTGTGGCGAGCGTCACGCATATCATGCAGGAAATAGCTGCTGCGTCGGATGAGCAAAGCAGGGGCATAACGCAAGTCAGTCAGGCGATTTCTGAAATGGATAAAGTGACGCAACAGAATGCCTCACTGGTGGAAGAGGCTTCTGCGGCGGCGGTATCCCTTGAAGAGCAGGCGGCGCGATTAACTGAAGCGGTAGATGTATTCCGTCTGACGAAACAATCTGCGCCGGCAGCTCAACGAGTGGCGGGGGATTCAGTTAGTCTGGTAACGGCGTGAAAAGATTAAAGGAGGGATCTCAAGATCCCTTTACCTTTCAGAACGGCATTGATTTCCGAATGGCGTTAATCATTAGCTGACAGCCGGAAGAGAGCGTCGCATCTACGCGTGTTAGTATTCCAATAGGTTCGCCAGCACCCTGTCCCGAAACAGGCAGCGCCACCAGCGTGGCATGACGCAGATCGTCTTTTACTGCGCCAGAAGGGACAAACCATACATAGTCATATTCAACCGTAAGCTGATGTGAAAGAGAGGCT
The DNA here is from genome assembly GCF_002965125.1 of Escherichia sp. MOD1-EC6162. Classification (NCBI taxonomy): domain Bacteria; kingdom Pseudomonadati; phylum Pseudomonadota; class Gammaproteobacteria; order Enterobacterales; family Enterobacteriaceae; genus Escherichia; species Escherichia sp. MOD1-EC6162. The sequence goes on along the minus strand of NZ_PTSB01000027.1, from coordinate 33,316 downwards.
GAAAGCGTTTCGATACAACCCGAAGGAATTTTACAACCCTGGCTCTGTACTAGCGCATCTGAATGTTGGCGTGGTGCAGTGCCTTCCGGTGATACGACAACAGGCCATTCCAGTACCCGACTTAGCGTCACGTTTTCCTGCAGGAGTGGGTGATTAGGCCGGACAACCAGTTTCAGTGATTCGAGAAACAGCAATTCATAATTAAGCCCGGTCATCAGTTCAGGATCTGACATCCGGCCAATACCGATATCGATTTCTCCTGTTTTTAATCCGGCCAGAATCATGGTGTTACTCATGGTGGCGACTTGCAGAGTGGTCTCTTTTTGTTGTTGATGAAACTGACCGATAACGGAAGGCAAGATCCCCAGCGCAGCAGTAGGTAATGCACCAACTCTTACAACATCATTGTTAAGTCCTTCTTTACGATTAAGCGCCTGACCAGCGGTGTTGATGGCGTCAAGCACTCTGACTGCATGGGTTAAAAATTGCTCGCCGGGTAAGGTAAGTTGTGCGCCCTGACGTCCACGGTCAAATAAGCGAGCGCCCGTCAATTGCTCCAGTTCATTCAGTGTCTTAGAGAGCGCAGGTTGGCTCAGATTAAGGGTTTCAGCCGCGCGCCCCAAAGTTCCTTGTTGTGCGACAGCTACGAATGTATGAAGGTGGCGCAAACGGATGCGCTGACTAAACAGACTATTTTTTTCCATAAGCGATGTTAAAAACGAAGCGGTGCCGCTGACAAGTGAAGTTGTTTAATTATGATAACCTGATTGCAAAATATTATTAACATTTAAAGCAATTTTGTTACCTTGGAATGTCCAGCTTTGCTGATTTCGCGGGGAGATCACAGTTTGTAAATTCTTCACACCAGAGTGAATGCAGTTACCTACACTCCAGATTATCGACCACTGGAGGCAGATATTATGGCGAACAGCATCACGGCGGATGAGATTCGGGAACAGTTTTCGCAGGCAATGTCTGCCATGTATCAGCAAGAAGTTCCACAGTACGGTACGTTGCTGGAACTGGTAGCTGATGTAAATCTGGCTGTGCTGGAAAACAATCCCCAACTGCATGAAAAAATGGTTAATGCGGATGAGCTGGCGCGACTTAACGTTGAACGTCATGGCGCGATACGTGTGGGAACTGCGCAGGAGCTTGCTACATTACGGCGGATATTCGCCATTATGGGGATGTATCCGGTGAGCTATTACGATCTCTCGCAGGCGGGCGTGCCGGTACATTCCACGGCATTTCGTCCTATCGATGATGCCTCGCTGGCGCGTAATCCTTTCCGGGTTTTTACCTCATTACTTCGCCTTGAGCTTATCGAAAACGAAACCTTGCGCCAGAGGGCGGCGGAGATTTTGCATCAGCGCGATATCTTTACCCCGCGTTGTCGACAACTGTTAGATGAATATGATCAGGAAGGTGGCTTTAGCGAAGCACAGGCACGGGAGTTTGTGCAGGAAGCTCTGGAGACGTTTCGCTGGCATCAATCGGCAACGGTGGATGAAGAAACCTATCGCGCATTGCATAACGAACATCGACTAATTGCTGATGTGGTCTGTTTTCACGGCTGCCATATTAACCACCTGACGCCACGTACCCTGGATATCGACAGAGTTCAGTCGATGATGCCCGAATGCGGTATCGAACCCAAAATTCTGATCGAAGGACCGCCGCGCCGCGAGGTGCCGATTTTACTGCGCCAGACCAGCTTTAAGGCGCTGGAAGAGTCGGTCATGTTTGCAGGGCAAAAGCAGGGGACGCATACCGCGCGCTTTGGCGAGATAGAGCAACGCGGTGTGGCGTTAACGCCGAAAGGACGGCAACTGTATGATGTACTTCTGCGTAATGCCGGAACAGGACAGGATAATCTCACTCACCAACTTCATCTGCAGGAAACCTTTAGTGCCTTTCCGGACAGTGAATTTCTGATGCGACAGCATGGATTGGCATGGTTTCGTTATCGCCTGACGCCGTCGGGTGAGGCACATCGTCGGGCGATTCATCCCGGTGATGATCCTCAACCTTTGATCGAACGTGGTTGGGTCGTAGCGCAACCTATTACTTATGAGGATTTTCTGCCGGTTAGTGCTGCGGGGATCTTCCAGTCGAATCTGGGCAATGAAACGCAAATGCGCAGTCGCGGCAATGCCAGCCGGGAAGCTTTTGAACAGGCGCTGGGGTGTCCGGTGTTTGATGAGTTTCAGCTCTATCAGGAAGCGGAAGAACGCAGTAAACGTCGCTGTGGTTTGCTTTAAAATTCGGTGCATCCGACTTTGCAAAAATTTGCCTGATTTTACAAACGAATCAGGCTCTTCCCATCGACAGAAAAAAAATGCCAATTTGTGCAGATTCTCTGTGTCTAACAATTGGATTATTAATAAATATTGTCTAGAGTGAGCGGTTATAAACAAGCATTTTCTTGCCGCTGAATACGACCAGCGCGGGACCATTCACTACACCAGAAGGACTCACTTTCAGGTATGGATCGTAGACGATTTATTAAAGGTTCAATGGCTATGGCCGCCGTGTGCGGGACTAGCGGCATTGCTTCTCTTTTTTCTCAGGCTGCGTTCGCAGCAGAATCGGACATTGCCGACGGGCAAACTCAGCGTTTTGACTTCTCTATTTTACAGTCAATGGCGCATGATTTAGCGCAAAAAACGTGGCGAGGCGCGCCGCGTCCGTTACCCGATACGCTGGCGACAATGACGCCTCAGGCCTATAACAGCATTCAATACGACGCCGAAAAATCGTTATGGCATAACGTTGAAAATCGCCAGCTTGACGCTCAGTTCTTCCATATGGGAATGGGATTCCGTCGCCGCGTGCGCATGTTCTCTGTCGATCCGGCAACTCATCTGGCGCGCGAAATTCACTTCCGCCCGGAGTTATTCAAATACAACGATGCGGGTGTCGATACCAAACAACTGGAAGGGCAAAGCGATCTCGGCTTTGCGGGGTTCCGAGTGTTTAAAGCGCCAGAACTGGCGCGCCGCGACGTAGTTTCTTTCCTCGGTGCCAGTTATTTCCGTGCTGTTGATGACACTTATCAATATGGTTTGTCGGCGCGTGGTCTTGCGATCGACACTTATACCGACAGCAAAGAAGAGTTCCCCGACTTTACCGCTTTCTGGTTCGATACGGTAAAACCGGGTGCAACCACCTTTACCGTTTATGCGTTGCTCGATAGTGCCAGCATTACCGGTGCCTATAAGTTCACCATCCATTGTGAGAAGAGCCAGGTGATTATGGATGTTGAGAATCACCTGTATGCGCGCAAAGACATTAAACAACTGGGCATTGCGCCGATGACCAGCATGTTCAGTTGTGGTACTAACGAACGTCGGATGTGTGACACCATCCATCCGCAAATCCATGACTCCGACCGTCTTTCCATGTGGCGGGGCAATGGTGAGTGGATCTGCCGTCCGCTGAATAACCCGCAAAAATTGCAGTTCAATGCCTATACCGACAACAACCCCAAAGGGTTTGGTTTATTGCAACTGGATCGCGACTTCTCCCATTATCAGGACATCATGGGCTGGTACAACAAACGCCCAAGTCTGTGGGTGGAGCCACGTAACCAGTGGGGGAAAGGCACTATCGGTTTGATGGAGATCCCGACAACTGGGGAAACGCTGGATAACATTGTCTGTTTCTGGCAACCGGAGAAAGCAATTAAAGCGGGCGACGAACTGGCGTTCCAGTATCGTCTGTACTGGAGTGCGCAACCTCCTGTTCATTGTCCATTAGCGCGAGTTATGGCGACGCGTACCGGCATGGGTGGTTTTCCGGAAGGCTGGGCACCAGGTGAACACTATCCGGAAAAATGGGCGCGTCGTTTCGCCGTCGATTTTGTCGGTGGTGATCTGAAAGCAGCAGCGCCGAAAGGGATTGAACCGGTCATCACGCTTTCCAGTGGTGAAGCGAAGCAAATCGAAATTCTCTACATTGAACCAATAGATGGTTACCGTATTCAGTTTGACTGGTATCCGACCTCGGACTCTACCGAACCGGTTGATATGCGGATGTATCTACGTTGTCAGGGCGATGCCATCAGTGAAACATGGCTGTATCAATATTTCCCACCAGCACCGGATAAACGTCAGTATGTTGACGATCGCGTGATGAATTAATCGTCTTTTCTTCGGCACCTTCTTCCGGAGGGTGCCGTCTGGTTAAACATCGCATTTTTCCTTACGTTAAATGAGTAATCTGATGGTGTGTATTTCAGATACACCTTGTCAGCCACTAACAGGGAGTGCGTATGTTTCCAGAATACCGAGATTTAATATCCCGTCTGAAAAACGAAAATCCTCGCTTTATGTCCTTGTTCGATAAACACAATAAACTTGATCATGAAATTGCCAGAAAGGAAGGTTCTGACGGTCGAGGGTACAATGCGGAAGTGGTTCGCATGAAAAAACAAAAGTTACAGTTAAAGGATGAGATGCTTAAAATCCTGCAGCAGGAAAGCGTCAAAGAGATGTAAACTTTCTAAGCCGCCAGCAGGGCGGCTTTTTAAACTGATGTAAGGATTATGACCGAGACGATTAAAGTGAGTGAATCACTTGAATTACGTGCCGTTGAAGAAAGACACGTCACACCGCTGTATCAATTAACCTGTAAAAACAAAACCTGGTTACAACAATCGTTAAACTGGCCGCAGTTTGTGCACAGCGAAGAGGACACGCGAAAAACGGTGCAGGGCAATATGATGTTGCATCAACGCGGCTATGCCAAAATGTTCATGATTTTCAAAGAAGATGAACTCGTCGGCGTTATCTCATTTAATCGTATAGAACCGCTGAATAAAACGGCGGAAATCGGCTACTGGCTGGACGAGTCCCATCAGGGACAGGGGATTATTTCTCAGGCGCTGCAGGCGTTTATTCATCATTATGCCCGGATTGGTGAGCTACGACGCTTCGTGATCAAATGTCGGGTGGACAATCCGCAAAGCAACAAGGTAGCCGTGCGTAATGGTTTTACACTGGAAGGTTGTCTGAAACAGGCTGAATTCCTTAACGATGCTTACGATGATGTGAATATATACGCGCGCATTATCGATTCACAATAATCCCGCCAGAGGCGTTCGTGTAATACGTTCCTCGCCGTTAATAACTTTTGGACCACGTACATGAATAGCGTCGCCATCAAAGGCTTCGACGACGGCGTGGTCGGTTATCTCCACATGGTTTTCAATCATTACCGCGCCTGTAATGCAACTGTCACCTTGTATGATAACGTGCTCGTCGAGCAGAATCGGACCACCACGCACAATGGCGTTACCACCAACCAGAACATGATGCTTTAACACACAATTACCTTCTACCGTGGCATGTTCCGCTACCTGGGAACTGTAGTGAAGGGTGGGAATGGCATCTTCTCCTGTCCCGGCAATCACACGTGCATGACCGTAGACTTTCGCACAGTCGCACAGCCAGACGTTGTTTTCTTCATTGCCTTCAATACGGGCAAAATCAAAAACTTCGGCGCGATGCTCAATAAATGCATACCGGACGACGGCATCGCCATAAATTTGCGCCTGATGGACAACTCGCGAGGTGCTAACCCTGGCGCGATCATAAATTTGCAGCAGAAGATGGTGGTCGGGCGTTAGCCCTTGCGTGGCGACGATCATTGAATGTTGATCGATACAGGCATGACCAAAAATTCTACACTGACCACATATTAATGAGTCTTTAATCGTGACGTTGTCACTTATATGTGCACCCTGGCTGATTTCACTATTATCGATCCAGGTGTTATCCGTTGCGTAGACCTCTCCCCGCAGCACGCAACTACCGGTGATACGCGTATTACCGGAAACAACCGTTCCGCCGAAAGCAATGGTATTCTGGTCGTAAATCCAGCAATTTCCCTCCTGTGCCAGCGCCGTTTCGCTATCGATCCAGCCGCCAGCGGTTCCCGTTATCACATCGTTAAAATCGGCTACGGCAATAATCTGCCGTAATAACACACTCTTTTTATCGCCATCTTCCTGATAACTAAAGGCTCGCTGTTCTTCACTGAGACGATATTTGCGCATAGCGTTTTCCCGCAGGTGACTTACTATAACCGTAGCAAATTCTGCGACTCTGGCTATGTTTGAGAAATTTCCATAAAATGCATTTAAAATATACTTTATAAATTAAACAAAATGAGTAAGAAGATACAGAGCGATAAAGTGCTCAATTTACCGGCTGGCTACTTTGGCATTGTGTTGGGAACGATAGGGATGGGGTTTGCCTGGCGCTATGCCAGCCAGGTTTGGCAGGTCAGTCACTGGTTAGGTGATGGTCTGGTGATCCTGGCGATGATCATTTGGGGATTACTGACCACGGCATTTATCACCCGGCTGGTGCGCTTTCCGCACAGTGTGCTGGCAGAAGTGCGCCATCCGGTGATGAGCAGTTTTGTTAGTTTGTTTCCGGCAACGACGATGCTGGTAGCAATTGGTTTCGTGCCGTGGTATCGCCCGTTGGCAGTGTGTCTGTTCAGCGTTGGCGTAGTGATTCAACTGGTTTACGCCGCCTGGCAAACTGCCGGATTATGGCGCGGTTCTCACCCTGAAGAAGCGACGACACCGGGGCTTTATTTGCCGACTGTTGCCAATAACTTTATCAGCGCAATGGCCTGTGGTGCGTTAGGTTACACTGATGCCGGTCTGGTTTTTTTAGGCGCTGGCGTCTTCTCCTGGTTGAGTCTTGAACCGGTGATCCTTCAACGGCTGCGTAGTTCGGGTGAGTTACCCACGGCGCTGCGGACATCGCTCGGTATTCAGCTTGCCCCTGCGCTGGTCGCTTGTAGCGCCTGGTTAAGCGTTAACGGTGGCGAGGGTGACACACTGGCGAAAATGCTTTTCGGTTATGGGCTGCTGCAACTACTGTTCATGTTGCGCCTGATGCCGTGGTATCTCTCGCAACCGTTTAATGCCTCATTCTGGAGTTTCTCGTTCGGCGTATCCGCGTTGGCAACCACCGGTTTGCATCTGGGTAGCGGCAGCGATAATGGTTTTTTCCATACGCTGGCGGTGCCGCTATTTATCTTTACCAATTTTATTATCGCATTACTGCTCATCCGTACTTTCGCGCTTCTGATGCAGGGGAAATTATTAATCAGAACTGAGCGCGCCGTTTTAATGAAATCCGAGGACAAAGAATGATCATTCGTGATGAAAACTACTTTACTGATAAATATGAATTAACCCGCACACATTCCGAAGTTCTGGAAGCCGTGAAAGTGGTTAAACCGGGTAAAACGCTGGATCTGGGCTGTGGCAATGGTCGTAATAGCCTTTACCTTGCAGCTAATGGTTTTGATGTTGACGCATGGGATAAAAATGCTATGAGCATTGCCAACGTTGAGCGCATTAAAACCATTGAAAATCTGGAAAATTTACGTACTCAGGTTGTCGATCTGAATAGCCTCACGTTTGATGGACAGTACGATTTTATTCTTTCTACTGTGGTGCTGATGTTCCTGGAGGCGAAAACCATCCCAGGGCTGATTGCGAATATGCAGCGCTGCACAAAACCCGGCGGTTACAACCTGATTGTGGCGGCAATGGATACCGCTGATTTCCCATGTACTGTCGGCTTCCCATTTGCCTTCAAAGAGGGGGAGTTGCGTCGATATTACGAAGGCTGGGAGATGCTGAAATACAATGAAGACGTTGGTGAACTACACCGAACCGACGCCAACGGTAATCGTATTAAACTACGTTTTGCTACTATGTTGTCGCGCAAAAAATAATCAGAAAAGGACAATGCGTATGGAAATGCTTCGCGTAGAGATGATTAACGGCTGTTCTTTTCGGTAGGCATGTTTTTTATCAATATGGTGTGAAATAAATCACAAGAAGCGAAGTTTTTTATTAGCTTAACATCCTGAAGATTAACAACTGATGATTGACTCAGCCCCCTTTTCGTCATTGACTATATTGTCAGAAAAGGGGCTGGAAAATTTATTTTCAACAACACTTTTTTTGCCACAACACGAAGCGGCGCTTTTTGCTATAACTTAAAAAGTAATATAATTATCTCAGGAAATTATTCATGCGTACCACATCGATTGCGAAAGTTGCGGCTTTATGCGGTTTGTTGGCTCTGTCTGGTTGTGCCTCTAAAATCACCCAGCCGGATAAATATTCTGGTTTTTTAAACAATTACTCCAACCTTCAAGAAACAACGTCAGCAACGGGCAAACCGGTATTGCGCTGGGTTGATCCAAATTTTGATCAAAGCAAATATGACAGCATTGTCTGGAATCCGATCACCTATTACCCAGTGCCAAAAGCCTCTACCCAGGTAGGGCAGAAAGTTCTGGATAAAATTTTGAGCTATACCAACACCGAAATGAAAGAAGCGATTGCGCAGCGTAAACCACTGGTGACTACCGCTGGCCCACGTAGTCTGATTTTCCGTGGTGCTATTACCGGTGTTGATACCAGCAAAGAAGGGTTACAGTTCTATGAAGTTGTTCCTGTCGCATTAGTTGTTGCGGGGACGCAAATGGCGACGGGCCACCGTACCATGGATACCCGCTTGTACTTTGAAGGTGAGCTGATTGACGCGGCTACCAACAAACCGGTGATTAAAGTGGTTCGCCAGGGCGAAGGTAAAGACCTGAATAACGAAAGTACACCAATGGCTTTCGAAAACATTAAGCAAGTTATTGATGACATGGCGACTGATGCCACCATGTTTGACGTTAACAAAAAGTAATACCAGTCGCGCCATCGTAAGATGGCGCTTCTTATTATCGGTTTCTACCAGCCATTAAATTCAACATCACGTAACAGACGCCACCGGCAATTAATCCCCAAAACGCTGAACCAATCCCAACCAATGTCAGTCCGCTCGCTGTTACCAGAAATGCTACCACAGCAGCGTCGCGCTCACGTTCATTATGCAACGCCTGATACAAACTGCCGCCAATGGTACTTAACAGCGCCAGACCCGCCAGCATCTGGATCCAACTTACGGGCAGGGTAGCCATCATGCCCGTAATGGCACTGCCAAATAAACCCGCCAGTAAATAAAAGACGCCAGCCGCGGCGGCGGCCAGCCAACGGTGATCTTTGTCCGGGTGCGCTTCCGGGCTTTGGCAAATAGCAGCAGTAATTGCCGCAATCCCTACGGAATAAACGCCAAACGGAGAAAATAGAAGTGCCAGTAGTCCAGTAAAGACAATCAGCGGCGAAACGGGAACCGAATATCCAGCCGCTTTCATCGCTGCAATCCCCGGCGCGTTTTGCGACGCCATCGTCACCAGAAAAAGTGGTAGCGCAACACTTAAACTGTGAGAAAACGAAAATTCTGGATCGATATAAGCAGGAAGAACGGGTTTAAAAACAACATTTTTTGTGACAATGTCACCTTGCAGTATTACCACAAAAATTCCGACAACCATAGCCGCGATTACGGCATAACGTGGCGCAAAAGCCTTCGTCGCCAGCCAGACCAGCAACATACTTCCGCACAACGTAAACTGACCATCCAGGCTGGCAAACGCCTGTAAACCAAAGCGTAATAAAATCCCGGCCAGCATCGCTGCTGCAAGAGAATGCGGAATAATGCGCATCAGGCGGGCAAATAATCCCGTCACACCACAGAGGACAATCAACGCGTTCGTGACCATAAAAACGCCGATGGCTTCGTTAAGCGTGAGTCCCTGCAATCCTGTTACTAACAAAGCCGCGCCAGGCGTTGACCATGCGGTCAGAACCGGCACGCGATACCACAATGTCAGGGCAAGAGTACTGAACCCCATTGCCAGTCCCAGTGCCGTCATCCAACCGGAGATTTGCGCAGTGGTGGCACCCGCGACAATCGCTGCCTGCCATATTATTGCCGCCGAACTGGCGTAGCCGATCAATACCGCCAGAAATCCCGCCAGTAATGTAGGTGGAGGAACAGAAAACAGACGCATAATCACCTCGTGCGTTATAGCGGACAGGCACCGTAGCATTTGTCCGTTATAACGCACAAGTGATAAACTCCTGTTTTGCAGGAGGAGTCGCATGGAAAATCTCGCTCACTATTTATCCGCCACGCTTAAATATCTTCGTCAGCAACGAGGCTGGAGTCTTTCTCGACTGGCAGAAGTTACGGGCGTTTCTAAAGCGATGTTAGGGCAGATTGAACGTAATGAATCCAGCCCGACGGTCGCGACATTATGGAAAATCGCCACCGGAATGAACGTGCCGTTTTCGACGTTTATTTCGCCGCCGCAGAACGCTATACCATCAGTTTATGATCCACAACAGCAGGCGATGGTGATCACCTCGTTGTTTCCTTATGATCCACAACTCTGCTTTGAACACTTTTCGATCCTGATGGCTCCTGGCGCAATAAGTGAATCGACGCCACACGAAAAGGGGGTGATTGAACATGTCGTCGTCATCGAAGGGCAGCTTGAACTGTGCGTTGATGGCGCGTGGCATAGTCTTAATCGTGGAGAAGGCATCCGTTTTGCCGCCGATGTCGCTCATGCCTATTGCAACCGTGACGAGCAAAGCGTGCATTTTCATTCCCTCATTCATTACCCACGTAGTTAAACAGGAAAACTATTTCGCAACGTCACGCTTGTGGCTAAAATAGCCGCCATTTTTCAGCTACTGGATAAGAAAGTGACCGTATCTTCTCATCGCCTTGAACTGTTAAGCCCGGCACGCGATGCCGCCATTGCCCGCGAAGCTATTTTGCACGGTGCCGATGCTGTTTACATCGGTGGCCCTGGTTTTGGTGCCCGTCATAACGCCAGTAATAGCCTGAAAGATATTGCCGAACTGGTGCCATTTGCTCATCGTTATGGCGCAAAAATTTTCGTCACCCTTAATACCATTTTGCATGACGAAGAACTGGAACCGGCGCAGCGGTTGATTACCGATCTTTATCAGACCGGCGTTGATGCACTGATTGTGCAGGATATGGGGATTCTGGAACTTGATATTCCACCGATTGAACTGCACGCCAGCACGCAGTGTGATATTCGCACGGTGGAAAAAGCGAAGTTCCTCTCTGACGTTGGCTTTACGCAGATCGTGTTGGCGCGTGAGCTTAACCTGGAACAGATCCGCGCGATTCATCAGGCCACAGACGCGACCATTGAGTTCTTTATTCATGGTGCACTGTGCGTGGCATATTCCGGTCAGTGCTACATTTCTCATGCACAAACGGGGCGTAGCGCCAACCGTGGCGATTGCTCACAGGCGTGCCGTTTACCATACACGTTGAAAGACGATCAGGGGCGGGTGGTTTCCTATGAAAAACATCTGCTGTCGATGAAAGATAATGATCAGACTGCCAATCTTGGCGCTCTGATTGATGCAGGTGTGCGCTCCTTCAAGATTGAAGGGCGTTACAAAGATATGAGCTACGTGAAGAATATCACCGCGCATTATCGCCAGAGGTTGGATGCCATTATTGAAGAACGTGGCGATCTGGCACGTGCTTCATCTGGTCGTACCGAGCACTTTTTTGTACCTTCGACGGAAAAAACCTTCCATCGTGGCAGTACAGACTACTTTGTTAACGCGCGTAAAGGCGACATTGGCGCGTTCGATTCCCCGAAATTTATTGGCCTGCCAGTGGGTGAAGTATTGAACGTTGCTAAAGATCATCTCGATGTTGAGGTCACCGAACCGCTGGCTAACGGCGATGGTCTGAACGTAATGATTAAACGTGAAGTCGTCGGCTTTCGTGCCAACACGGTAGAGAAAACGGGGAAAAACCAGTACCGCGTCTGGCCAAATGAGATGCCAGCAGAGCTGCATAAAATTCGTCCACATCATCCGCTTAACCGTAACCTTGACCATAACTGGCAACAGGCGCTGACCAAAACCTCCAGTGAGCGCCGGGTCGCTGTAGATATTGAACTTGGCGGCTGGCAGGAACAACTCATTCTGACGTTAACCAGCGAAGAGGGCGTCAGCATCACTCATACCCTGGATGGGCAATTCGACGAAGCGAATAACGCCGAAAAAGCACTCACCAATCTGAAAGAGGGATTGTCGAAGCTGGGGCAGACTATCTATTACGCTCGTGATGTACAAATTAACTTGCCGGGGGCGCTGTTTGTGCCAAACAGCCTGTTAAATCAGTTCCGTCGTGAAGCCGCCGAAATGCTGGATGCCGCGCGTCTTGCCAGTTACCAGCGCGGCAGTCGTAAACCGGTTGCTGATCCTGCGCCGGTTTATCCGCAAACGCATCTGAGTTTCCTCGCGAATGTTTACAACCAGAAAGCGCGTGAATTTTATCATCGCTATGGTGTGCAACTGATTGATGCGGCGTATGAGGCACATGAAGAGAAGGGCGAGGTTCCGGTGATGATCACCAAGCATTGTCTGCGCTTTGCTTTCAATCTGTGTCCGAAGCAGGCGAAAGGCAATATCAAAAGCTGGAAGGCAACACCAATGCAACTGGTTAACGGCGATGAAGTGTTAACGCTGAAGTTTGATTGCCGTCCATGTGAGATGCACGTCATCGGCAAAATCAAAAATCACATTCTGAAAATGCCGTTACCGGGAAGCGTTGTTGCATCCGTAAGCCCGGATGATCTGCTGAAAACATTGCCGAAGCGGAAAGGATAAACCGCAAGTTTTCAGGGTTATTCACAGCTCATTGAATCTGCATGATATTGTTGGCCGGATAAGGCGTTCACGCCGCATCCGGCAACAAACGACTCAACTCTGACCCGCTTCTGGTTTACGTGATTTTTGCCAGTAAAAATGCTCGCGTAAGCCTTCTGCCGATTCTTCCGCAACGGCGCGCAATTCATCGCTGTCCGCTTCATGGCGCAGTTGATGATCCACATTTTTCACCCATAAAAACTCATGTCCTTTGTGTCCTGCCATTAGTTGCCCGGAGAACAGCGCGCAGGTTAATAAGACTACCGATAACGCCTTCGTAAACATCCCGCCACCTTTTTCTTACCTTTTGCCGCTATGATGCCGACAGTTTCTTGAGGTTATTATTCTGTTTTGCAAATTAGCGCAAAGAAATTCTGGAATCTGCCTTCCTGATTTTGCATTGCATTCTGCCGTTGCGGCGATTAAGTGCTATTTTCGAGCAAATTACACACGGAGGTAAACAATAATGTTTACTTTGTTGATATACTCAGCGGCAGGGAGGCGATGTGAAACAAAGCGAGTTCAGACGTTGGCTCGAATCTCAGGGCGTCGATGTAGCGAATGGCAGCAACCATTTAAAACTCAGGTTTCACGGGAGGCGCAGTGTCATGCCGCGTCACCCCAGCGAAGAGATTAAAGAACCATTGCGTAAAGCAATTCTGAAACAACTCGGTTTGAGTTAATCGCCAATTAAAAAGGTTAATGACATGCGAGAGACAGTCGAAATTATGCGTTATCCCGTCACTCTTACACCCGCGCCGGAAGGCGGTTATATGGTTTCTTTTGTGGATATCCCCGAAGCGTTGACGCAGGGAGAAACGGTCGCTGAAGCGATGGAAGCAGCAAAAGATGCCTTACTGACCGCATTTGATTTTTATTTTGAAGATAACGAACTCATCCCGTTACCTTCGCCATTGAATAACAACGATCACTTTATTGAAGTACCTTTAAGTGTTGCTTCTAAGGTATTGCTGCTAAATGCTTTTTTACAGTCAGAAATCACTCAGCAAGAGTTAGCCAGACGAATTGGCAAACCTAAACAGGAGATTACTCGCCTATTTAATTTGCACCATGCGACAAAAATCGACGCCGTCCAGCTCGCGGCTAAGGCGCTTGGCAAAGAGTTATCGCTGGTGATGGTTTAATTACAGTTAACACAAAGTTGTCATTTTTAACAACTGATATAGACTGCCGGATCACCTGCACACTATAACGATTCAAAAATGAAAAAATACCAGCAACTGGCGGAACAATTACGCGAGCAAATTGCGTCAGGCATCTGGCAGCCTGGCGATCGTCTGCCTTCGTTACGTGAACAGGTGGCGCTTTCTGGCGTGAGCTTTATGACCGTCAGCCATGCCTACCAGTTGCTCGAAAGTCAGGGACATATTATTGCGCGGCCGCAGTCGGGTTATTACGTTGCGCCACAGACAATAAAAATGCAGAAAGCGCCAGTCATTCCGGTCACACGTGATGAAGCTGTCGATATTAATACCTATATTTTTGACATGTTGCAGGCCAGTCGCGATCCGTCGGTAGTGCCGTTTGCCTCAGCCTTTCCCGATCCGCGGCTTTTCCCACTGCAACAATTGAACCGCTCGCTGGCGCAAGTAAGCAAAACCGCCACGGCAATGAGCGTGATCGAAAACCTACCGCCAGGGAATGCCGAGCTTCGCCAGGCTATTGCTCGCCGCTATGCCTTACAGGGTATCACCATTTCGCCTGATGAAATCGTCATTACCGCCGGTGCATTAGAGGCATTAAATCTCGGTTTGCAAGCAGTCACAGAACCGGGCGATTGGGTGATAGTAGAGAATCCTTGTTTCTACGGCGCGTTGCAGGCGCTGGAACGATTACGGCTGAAAGCGTTATCGGTGGCGACGGATGTTAACGAAGGGATTGACCTTCAGGCGCTGGAACTGGCGTTACAGGAGTATCCGGTGAAAGCGTGTTGGTTAATGACTAACAGCCAGAATCCGCTCGGTTTTACCTTAACGCCGCAGAAAAAAGCGCGGTTGGTAGAGTTGCTCAACCAGTACAACGTGATGCTGATTGAAGATGATGTCTACAGCGAGTTGTACTTTGGGCGGGAAAAACCGCTGCCTGCAAAAGCCTGGGATCAATATGATCGTGTGCTGCATTGCTCATCATTCTCTAAATGCCTGGTGCCAGGTTTTCGTATCGGCTGGGTCGCCGCAGGAAAACATGCGCGTAAAATCCAACGCTTGCAATTGATGAGTACGCTTTCCACCAGCTCACCGATGCAACTTGCGCTGGTGGATTACCTTTCGACACGCCGCTACGATGCCCATCTGCGTCGTCTACGTCGACAGCTTGCGGAACGCAAACAACGCGCCTGGCAGGCGCTGCTGCGTTATCTGCCTGTGGAAGTCAAAATACACCATAACGACAGTGGTTATTTTCTCTGGCTGGAACTTCCCGAACCGTTAGATGCGGGAGAATTAAGTGTTCAGGCACTGGCACATCACATCAGTATTGCGCCTGGTAAAATGTTTTCTACTGGCGAAAACTGGTCACGTTTTTTTCGTTTTAATACTGCATGGCAGTGGGGAGAACGCGAAGAACAAGCGGTAAAACAATTAGGCAAACTTATTCAAGAGCAGTTGAAATAGATTCCAATTTAATTTCCCTCCGGTTGAGCAATAGGAAATTCGAATAGCTCCAGTATTCCTTAACCCCTTGTCTATACTCCAGAAGATAGCCTCTAAAATTGCGTAATGCGCGTTAGCTCACAACCTGACTAAATATTTTCAGGGGCGAGGGTACGCCTGCAATGCGCCGTCTATGGTTAAACAGGGAGATATTTTTACGGCACGGCTGCTGACAATAATGACAACAGGAGTAAGACCTATGAGCAAGACATTTGCCCGCAGCAGCCTGTGTGCGCTAACCATGACTTTAATGACCGCCCACGCCGCCGAACCCCTCACTAATTTAGATAAACCGGAAGGACGACTGGATATTATCGCCTGGCCGGGATACATCGAACGTGGACAAACCGATAAACAATACGACTGGGTTACGCAATTCGAAAAAGAAACAGGTTGCGCGGTAAATGTGAAAACCGCCGCCACTTCCGATGAAATGGTCAGCCTGATGACCAAAGGCGGTTACGATCTGGTCACGGCGTCCGGTGATGCTTCACTGCGTTTGATTATGGGTAAACGTGTGCAGCCGATTAATACCGCACTGATCCCCAACTGGAAAACACTCGACCCACGCGTAGTAAAGGGCGACTGGTTTAACGTTGGCGGCAAAGTTTATGGCACGCCGTATCAGTGGGGGCCGAACCTGCTGATGTACAACACCAAAACCTTTCCGACGCCACCGGATAGCTGGCAGGTTGTCTTTGTGGAACAGGAACTGCCGGACGGTAAGAGCAATAAAGGCCGCGTACAGGCTTATGACGGCCCTATCTATATTGCCGATGCCGCGCTGTTCGTCAAAGCGACTCAGCCGCAGTTGGGCATCAGCGATCCGTACCAACTGACCGAAGATCAATATCAGGCGGTGCTGAAAGTACTTCGCGATCAACATGGTTTGATCCATCGCTACTGGCATGACACCTCTGTACAAATGAGCGATTTCAAAAATGAAGGCGTGGTAGCTTCCAGCGCATGGCCATATCAGGCCAACGCATTGAAAGGCGAAGGACAACCGATCGCCACCGTCTTCCCTAAAGAGGGCGTCACCGGCTGGGCTGATACCACTATGCTGCATAGCGAAGCAAAACATCCGGTTTGTGCCTACAAATGGATGAACTGGTCATTAACACCAAAAGTGCAGGGTGATGTGGCAGCCTGGTTTGGCTCACTGCCTGTGGTGCCGGAAGGCTGTAAAGCCAGTCCGTTGCTGGGCGATAAAGGCTGTGAAACTAATGGATTTAACTATTTCGACAAAATCGCCTTCTGGAAAACGCCCATCGCAGAAGGGGGAAAATTTGTCCCATATAGCCGCTGGACGCAGGATTACATTGCCATTATGGGCGGCCGCTAACTTCGCTGGGGTGTTTTATGACGTACGCAGTGGAGTTTGACAACGTTTCTCGGTTGTACGGTGACGTGCGCGCGGTAGATGGCGTCAGTATTGCGATAAAAGATGGTGAGTTCTTTTCAATGCTGGGGCCGTCCGGCTCCGGAAAAACCACCTGTCTGCGGCTAATCGCTGGATTCGAACAGCTTTCTGGCGGGGCAATTACTATTTTTGGTAAACCCGCCAGCAATCTGCCACCGTGGGAGCGGGATGTTAATACCGTTTTCCAGGACTACGCGCTGTTTCCCCATATGTCGATTCTCGATAACGTGGCCTACGGGTTGATGGTCAAAGGCGTTGATAAAAAACAGCGTTACATCATGGCGCAAGAGGCGCTGGAAAAAGTGGCGCTTGGTTTCGTGCTGCAACGTAAGCCGTCACAGCTTTCCGGTGGTCAACGCCAGAGGGTCGCCATCGCCAGAGCGTTAGTGAACGAACCGCGCGTGTTGCTACTGGATGAGCCGCTCGGCGCACTGGATCTTAAGCTGCGCGAGCAGATGCAACTGGAGCTGAAAAAGCTGCAACAATCCCTCGGAATCACTTTTATCTTTGTCACCCACGATCAGGGCGAAGCATTATCGATGTCCGATCGCGTGGCGGTTTTCAATAATGGACGTATTGAGCAGGTTGATTCACCGCGCGATCTCTATATGCGTCCGCGTACGCCATTTGTCGCGGGATTTGTCGGGACATCCAACGTTTTTGCGCCGCTGATTGCGGAGAAACTTTGCGGCATGATGGGGAGCTTTGCATTGCGCCCGGAACATATCCGCCTCAATACACCTGGCGAAGTGCAGGCCAATGGCACGATCCAGGCGGTGCAATATCAGGGGGCGACGACTCGTTTTGAACTGAAACTTAGTGGCGGTGAAAAACTGCTGGTCAGTCTGGGCAACATGACGGGCGAAGAACTACCCGCCACGCTCACGCCTGGTCAACAGGTGATGGTTTCCTGGTCCCGCGATGTGATGGTGCCTCTGGTTGAGGAGAGGTGAATGGCGATGAACGTATTGCAGTCACCTGCGCGCCCCGGCATGGGGAAGATGTCGGGTTTTTTCTGGCGTAAACCGGGGCTTGGGTTGTTTTTACTGCTGCTTGGCCCGTTGATGTGGTTTGGCATCGTCTATTTCGGCTCGCTGCTGACACTGTTATGGCAGGGGTTTTATACCTTTGATGATTTCACTATGTCGGTAACGCCGGAACTGACGCTGGCGAATATACGCGCACTGTTTAACCCGGCTAATTACGACATCATCATCCGCACACTGACGATGGCAGTGGCGGTGACCATCGCCAGCGCTATTCTGGCCTTTCCGATGGCGTGGTACATGGCGCGCTACACCAGCGGCAAAATGAAAGCGTTTTTTTATATTGCGGTGATGTTACCGATGTGGGCGAGCTACATTGTTAAAGCCTATGCCTGGACGTTATTGCTGGCGAAAGATGGCGTAGCGCAGTGGTTTTTGCAACATCTGGGGCTGGAGCCACTGCTGACGGCGTTCCTGACACTTCCGGCTGTGGGCGGCAATACACTGTCTACTTCCGGGCTGGGGCGTTTTCTGGTGTTTCTTTATATCTGGCTGCCGTTCATGATCCTGCCTGTGCAGGCAGCGCTGGAGCGTTTACCCCCGTCACTGCTGCAGGCATCGGCAGATCTCGGCGCGCGCCCACGGCAAACTTTCCGCTATGTGGTGTTACCGCTGGCGATCCCGGGTATTGCCGCAGGTTCTATCTTTACCTTCTCGCTAACGCTGGGCGACTTTATCGTTCCGCAATTGGTGGGGCCGCCGGGGTATTTTATCGGCAACATGGTCTACTCCCAGCAAGGGGCGATTGGCAATATGCCGATGGCTGCAGCTTTCACTCTGGTGCCGATTGTTCTTATCGCACTGTATCTGGCGTTCGTGAAACGCATGGGGGCGTTCGATGCACTCTGAACGCGCACCGTTGTTCCTCAAACTGGCGGCCTGGGGCGGCGTGCTTTTTCTCCATTTTCCCATCTTGATTATCGCCGCCTATGCGTTTAACACCGAGGAAGCCGCATTTAGTTTTCCACCACAAGGCTTGACGCTGCGCTGGTTCAGCATAGCAGCACAGCGTAGCGATATTCTTGATGCTGTGACACTGTCACTTAAAGTGGCGACGCTGGCGACATTCATCGCGCTGGTGTTAGGAACACTGGCGGCCGCGGCGCTCTGGCGGCGTGACTTTTTCGGCAAAAGCGCCATTTCACTGTTACTGCTGTTACCCATTGCATTGCCTGGCATTGTCACTGGTCTCGCACTATTAACGGCCTTTAAAACGATCAATCTGGAGCCAGGCTTTTTCACTATCGTGGTTGGTCATGCGACTTTTTGCGTGGTGGTCGTCTTCAACAATGTCATCGCCCGTTTTCGCCGTACCTCGTGGAGTCTGGTGGAAGCGTCAATGGATCTTGGAGCCAATGGCTGGCAAACCTTCCGCTACGTGGTGTTGCCGAATCTCAGTTCGGCGTTACTGGCGGGGGGAATGCTGGCGTTTGCCTTGTCGTTCGATGAAATCATCGTGACGACTTTTACCGCGGGTCACGAACGGACGTTACCACTGTGGTTGCTCAATCAGCTTGGGCGACCGCGTGATGTACCGGTAACCAACGTTGTGGCACTGCTGGTTATGTTGGTAACAACCTTGCCGATCCTGGGGGCCTGGTGGCTAACCCGTGAAGGCGACAAGGGTCAATAACCACTGAAATGGGAATATGCTATGCAACATAAGTTACTGATTAACGGAGAACTGGTCAGCGGCGAAGGGGAAAAACAGCCTGTCTATAATCCGGCAACGGGAGAAGTATTACTGGAGATTGCCGAGGCAACCGCAGAGCAGGTTGATGCCGCTGTTCGCGCGGCAGATGCCGCATTTGTCGGGTGGGGGCAAACCACGCCGAAAATGCGTGCGGAATGCCTGCTGAAACTGGCGGATGTTATCGAAGAGAACGGTCAGGTTTTTGCCGAACTGGAGTCCCGTAACTGTGGCAAACCGCTGCATAGTGCTTTTAATGATGAGATTCCGGCGATTGTCGATGTCTTTCGCTTTTTCGCCGGTGCTGCGCGCTGCCTGAATGGTCTGGCGGCGGGTGAATATCTTGAAGGTCATACATCAATGATTCGCCGCGATCCATTAGGTGTTGTGGCCTCTATCGCCCCCTGGAACTACCCGTTGATGATGGCAGCGTGGAAACTGGCTCCGGCGCTGGCGGCGGGGAACTGCGTAGTGCTTAAACCATCAGAAATTACACCGCTGACTGCGTTGAAACTGGCAGAACTGGCGAAAGATATCTTCCCGCCAGGCGTGATCAACGTACTGTTTGGCAGAGGTAAAACGGTGGGTGATCCGCTGACCGGACATCCAAAAGTGCGCATGGTGTCGCTGACGGGGTCTATCGCTACCGGTGAGCACATCATCAGCCATACAGCACCATCCATAAAGCGCACCCACATGGAACTGGGCGGTAAAGCACCAGTGATTGTCTTTGATGATGCAGATATTGAAGCAGTGGTCGAAGGTGTGCGCACCTTTGGCTATTACAATGCCGGACAAGATTGCACTGCTGCCTGTCGTATCTACGCGCAAAAAGGTATTTACGACGCGCTGGTGGAAAAACTCGGTGCCGCAGTGGCAACGTTAAAATCTGGTGCACCGGATGATGGTGCCACAGAGCTGGGGCCGTTAAGCTCACTGGCACATCTCGAACGCGTCAGCAGGGCGGTGGAAGAGGCGAAGGCGACGGGACACATTAAGGTGATCACCGGCGGTGAAAAACGGCAGGGTAACGGTTATTATTATGCGCCTACACTGCTGGCCGGTGCGTTACAAGAAGATGCCATCGTTCAAAGAGAGGTATTTGGCCCGGTAGTGAGCGTGACGGCCTTCGACAACGAAGAGCAAGTGGTTAACTGGGCGAATGACAGTCAGTACGGGTTGGCCTCTTCGGTGTGGACGAAAGATGTCGGTCGGGCGCATCGTGTGAGCGCTCGTCTGCAATATGGCTGCACCTGGGTCAATACCCACTTCATGCTGGTCAGTGAAATGCCGCACGGCGGGCAGAAACTTTCAGGTTATGGCAAAGATATGTCACTTTATGGGCTGGAAGATTACACCGTAGTACGCCACGTAATGGTTAAGCATTAAGGATAGTGTTGTAAATCTGGAGAGTGTGAGAGGATCTAACCTACTGTCAGAGAGTTGATTTCTCTCTGACAGTACGTGCTGCGTGCAATATCGCTACATCAAATAAACCAACCAAATCTCATAGAGATAAGAGTAAACAACCCAACAGCAGCAAAGAGATTTATCAGCACTACAGTTTTACTGGAAACGTTCATTTTTGCCACCTTTTGTCATAGCCCCTATGTGTATAGTACGGGTTGGGAAAATCCGCAATCATACTCATTCTGAAGATGGACAAGAGCATGCCGTAGGTTATTGAATTTATCTTAAATGGATTGAAAACTTGATGCGCATCAAGAAATGACGCATATTTGCGCGCGTTTTATTCACCTGGCTGGATGCCTGTACATGTCTCTTTTTCAATGTTTGCTTGTTTTTTATGCTGTTATGGCAGTAATCGCCTTTCTTATTACCTGGTTTCTTTCCCACGATAAGAAGAGCATTCGCTTTCTGAGCGCCTTTCTGGTGGGGATCACATGGCCGATGAGTTTTCCAGTGGCGCTACTGTTTTCACTGTTTTAAATCTTACTCGCTGGCTTGACGGCACAACGCAGACTTATATCATTTGAGTGAATCGATAAATTTCACAAGTGGCTAAGGAGAAAGTATGTCGCATCTGGATGAGGTCATCGCGCGCGTGGATGCCGCGATTGAGGAGAGCGTCATTGCCCATATGAACGAATTGTTAATCGCCCTGAGCGATGACGCAGAGTTAAGCAGGGAAGATCGCTACACCCAGCAACAGCGTTTGCGCACAGCAATCGCCCATCACGGACGCAAGCATAAAGAAGATATGGAAGCGCGCCACGAACAGTTAACGAAAGGTGGCACCATCCTCTGATTAAAACGTGCGTCTGGCCACCAACCAGGCGCCAACTACCAATAAAACCGCTCCGCAAATTGGACCAATCAACGCCCGAAGTGGCACGCCATGACTGCGGAAAATATCCAGTACCAGACCTCCAATAAGTTGGCTGGCGACCAGTACTGCAATGGTCGTTGCCGCCCCCACATTTTGATACCCGCTGATACTGGCGAAGACAAAAAATGATCCCAGCAAACCAGGGATTAGAGTCCACCAACGCACGCTGGACACCAGTTCGCCAAACCCTGCCATCCCTTGTTTAAACCACAAAATAGACACGAACAGCACAATTCCCACCAGTGAGTTCAGTAGCATGGCGATGAGAATGGTGGAGGAGGTCTGAGTGATGCGCACCATCAATGTGTTTTGCACCACCAGGCCAATCCCGGCGGCGATCAAAAAGGCAAGGGTAAGCGACTGATTCATCCGATAGCGTCCGGTTCACTGCGTTCGTCGAGTTGCAACTGCATAAAGGTGAGATCCAGCCAGCGACCAAATTTAGTGCCTACCTGCGGCATTTGTGCGGTGACGACAAATCCCAGCGACTGGTGTAGATGCAGCGAGGCCTGATTTTGCGACTCGATCCCGGCAACCATGACATGCTTCCCGCAATCCCGCGCTTCATCAATCAACCGGCTTAACAATTTGCGCCCAAGACCTTTGCCCTGATGATCCGGATGAACATATACCGAATGTTCCACTGTATGGCGAAAACCGTCGAAACTACGCCAGTCACCAAATGAGGCATACCCCGTGACAACGCCATTTTCTTCGCTCACCAGCACCGGATAACCGGATAATGTTCGCGCTTCAAACCAGGCGATTCGGTTATCTGCATCCACCGTTTGGTCGTTCCAGATAGCCGCCGTATACAACACGGCGTGGTTATAAATTTCTGCAATTGCAGCACAATCGGCTTTGCGGGCAAAACGGATGGACATGTCGAGCCTCTATAAAACATCGAATAGTAATGATGCTATCAATACTATCGAAAACAGCCGGAAGCAACGCAATCGATAATGAAATTATTGTGTGTTGCTGGACGAATGTGATGCATACAAACACATCTAACCACGTGAGCCTGCTACCATTGATGGATTCATGCCAAAAGCACAGGAGATCATTATGGGGCAACAAAAGCAGCGTAACCGCCGTTGGGTTCTGGCCTCGCGTCCGCATGGAGCGCCGGTTCCGGAGAATTTCCGTCTGGAAGAAGATGACGTTGCCACGCCAGGTGAAGGTCAGGTGTTACTGCGCACAGTTTATCTGTCGCTGGACCCATATATGCGCGGGCGCATGAGCGATGAGCCATCCTATTCACCACCGGTTGATATTGGTGGCGTGATGGTTGGCGGCACGGTGAGCCGGGTGGTGGAATCAAATCATCCGGACTACCAGCCTGGCGACTGGGTGCTGGGCTACAGCGGCTGGCAGGACTACGACATATCCAGCGGTGATGAACTGGTGAAACTTGGCGATCAGCCACAAAACCCTTCGTGGTCGCTGGGTGTGCTGGGGATGCCTGGTTTTACCGCTTATATGGGCTTGCTGGATATCGGTCAACCTAAAAAGGGGGAAACGCTGGTGGTTGCTGCTGCAACCGGCCCTGTTGGCGCAACGGTGGGGCAAATCGGCAAACTGAAAGGCTGTCGGGTGGTGGGTGTTGCCGGTGGCGCTGAAAAATGCCGCCATGCTACTGATGTACTGGGTTTCGATGTTTGCCTTGATCACCATGCGGATGATTTTGCTGAGCAACTGACGAAGGCGTGTCCGAAAGGTGTTGATATCTATTATGAAAATGTGGGCGGTAAAGTGTTTGATGCCGTGTTGCCGTTGCTCAATACATCCGCGCGCATTCCTGTCTGCGGCTTAGTGAGCGGCTATAATGCGACGGAATTGCCATCTGGTCCGGATCGTTTACCGTTGCTGATGGCCACGGTGCTGAAAAAACGTATTCGTCTGCAAGGCTTTATTATCAGCCAGGATTATGGGCACCGGATCCATGAGTTCCAGCAGGAGATGGGGCAATGGGTGAAAGAGGGGAAAATCCATTATCGCGAGCAAATGACCGACGGTTTAGAAAATGCCCCACAGACTTTTATTGGCCTGTTAGAAGGTAAAAACTTCGGCAAAGTCGTTATTCGTGTGGCGGATGACAATTAACAAAACAGGTGGCGGTGTTATACCGCCACCACGTAATATTATTCAAACCGCCATGCGAGATTTACGCCAATACCATAATTCCGTCCAGGTGCTGGCTCGTAATATCGGCCATTGGATTCATTAACAATCACCGATCCGACATATTCTTTGTCGAATAAATTATCGACCCGACCAAATAAATCCACCGTCATATTGCGGTAATTATATTTATAGCCGGTAAACAAACCAACGAGAGTATAAGAGGGCGCTTTTGCCGTGTTTTCGTCATCAGCCATAATATCGCCCATATATCGCGCTTCTGTACCGGCATACCAGCCTTCTTCTGGTACGTAACCTAAAGACGCAAAGCCCATATTGCGGGCGATCCCTGGCATCCGGTTACCATTACAGTTCTGATCGTTACAAACGTTGCTGCGATATGTTGCATCAAGCCAGGTCCACGACGCTTTTACGCGGAAATCTCCGGCGAAACGTTGATCCCACGCCAGCTCGGCTCCCTGACGACGCGTCTTCCCGGCATTTTTATAAGTGGTACGCCCACCGCTACTGCTATCGACAACGATTTCATCATGAGTATCGGTCTGGAACACTGCGAGGCTAAACAGACCATCGCCAATACGCGTTTTACTGCCGATTTCGATTGTATCGTTGGTGGACGGTTTTAAACCAAAGTTCATCCCGCTTTGCCCATCGGCACGGTATGAAAGTTCATTAATGGTCGGCGTTTCAAAGCCGCGTCCCGCTGCCAGATAGATATTCCAGGCATCGGTGATGGCGTATTTTAACGATCCGGCTGGCAGCCATTTGTGATAACTGGCATCTCCGCTGTCATCGCCGTTACCGGGAGTAATGTAATAATCGTTGGAATCAAACCATACTGAGCTATAGCGCACGCCAGCATCCAGTGACAGTTTGTCAGTCAGTTGCCACTGGGTCTGTAAATAGGGATCGACGTTCCACATCAGATTACGCTCGTCGCGGCGCAAATCACCTTTTTGCCCGTATTCTGGTATGCCGTAATTCAAGCGGAAGTTATTGTAGCCCTTGCGGTTTTCACTCATGTTTTCATAGTTTAAACCGGTGGTTAAAGTGAACGGAACACCCAGTTCGCCGCGGTGTGTCCAGCGACTGTCTATTCCCTGATAATGGCGTTGCAGCGTAATCACGCCGCCTGCGTGTGACGGGGTAAGTTGTGGTGCCATCGGGATTGACTGGTACTGGGTCGTTTCACGCTCACCCGCGTACATCATCACGCTCATCTCATCGCTGGCGCTAAGACTACGCTCATAACGCACTCCAGCCTGAGTTTGCTTGATGGTTTTCCGTGTATCGTACTGTTCAGCGCGAGGAGCTTGTTGCGGATCCGCTTTCCATTCTGCTTCGGTCAACCCACCAGGGTCGTTTGCTTTGATATCCACACTATTAAAAATCAGGCTTAATTTGCTGGCATCATCAATACGTACGCCCAATTTGGCATTGGCTAAATTTTTCTGTGCACCACTATGGTCACGGTAGCCGTGGGTCGTAAAACGTGTGGTCGAAACGGTGTAATCGACATCGCCAGCCTGTGTGCCGTCACCCATTGCTCCCGTTGCCTTCAACCCGTAACGCCAGCTACCAAAACTGCCATAGTAACTGCTGGCTTCAATGCCTGACGGTTGTTGCCCCGTTTGTGTGGTGACATTCATCACCCCACCGGAAGCGTTGCCATAGAGGGCGGAAAAGGGGCCACGCAGTACTTCCACGTTTTGCACGCTACTTAAATCGATATTAGACGTTTGTCCTTGCCCGTCGGGCATGGTGGCGGGAATGCCGTCCACATACAGGCGAATCCCGCGGATCCCGTAAGTAGAGCGGGAACCAAATCCACGAATCGACAACTGTAAATCCTGCGCATAGTTCTGCCGGTTTTGTACCTGTAAACCAGGCACGCTGGTCAGTGATTCAGACAAGTTAATGCGCGGTGTTGCCAGGCGCATCTCTTCGCCATCAACCACACTGACCGCCGCTGGGGTATCCAGCTCTGAAACCACCTGTGGTGTGGCACTCACAATCATGGTTTGTTCATTAGCGGCAAAAACGGATGGGGAAAGGACAATCAGCGCAGATAAAACAGTCTGTCGGACGGAAAAAATCTTCATGAAAAAAGCCAGGTTAAGAATGGAAAAACATCGCTATGGTAATAAATTTGTAAATTTATAGAAAACAAAACGGCACGATACGTTAACCAATTGAGAAAATTGTAGTCGTAACAGCAAGAAATACTCCACATTTGAGAAAATAATGATTACCATTCCCATTTATAACAAGGGTGTAACGAAGATTACGCTCAGCGAAGCATTGTGAAGCAGCAAAAATATCGGTTCATCAAAGGGAGTCGTCATGCATTTACGTCATCTGTTCTCATCGCGTCTGCGTGGTTCATTACTGTTAGGTTCATTGCTCGTTGCTTCATCGTTCAGCACGCAGGCAGCGGAAGAAATGCTGCGTAAAGCGGTAGGTAAAGGCGCTTACGAAATGGCTTATAGCCAGCAGGAAAATGCGCTGTGGCTCGCTACATCGCAAAGCCGCAAACTGGATAAAGGCGGGGTGGTTTATCGTCTCGATCCGGTCACTCTGGAAGTGACTCAGGTGATTCATAATGATCTCAAACCGTTTGGCGCCACCATTAACAATGCCACCCAGACGTTGTGGTTTGGTAACACCGTAAACAGCGCGGTCACGGCGATCGATGCCAAAACGGGCGAAGTGAAAGGGCGTCTGGTGCTGGATGATCGTAAGCGCACGGAAGAGGTGCGCCCGCTGCAGCCGCGTGAACTGGTAGCAGATGATGCCACGAATACCGTTTACATCAGCGGTATTGGGAAGGAGAGCGTGGTCTGGGTGATTGACGGTGAGAATATCAAACTGAAAACTGCCATCCAGAACACCGGTAAAATGAGCACTGGCCTGGCGTTGGATAGCAAAGGCAAACGTCTCTATACCACCAACGCTGACGGTGAATTGATTACTATCGACACCACCGACAACAAAATTTTGAGCCGTAAAAAGTTGCTGGATGATGGCAAAGAGCACTTCTTTATCAACATTAGTCTCGATACCGCCAACCAGCGTGCGTTTATCACCGACTCCAAAGCTGCGGAAGTGCTGGTGGTTGATACTCGTGAAGGCAATATTCTGGCGAAGGTAGCGGCACCGGAATCACTGGCTGTGCTGTTTAACCCGGCGCGTAATGAAGCCTATGTGACACATCGTCAGGCAGGTAAAGTCAGTGTGATTGACGCGAAAACCTACAAGGTAGTGAAAACGTTCGATACGCCGACCCATCCGAACAGCCTGGCGCTGTCTGCCGATGGCAAAACGCTGTATGTCAGTGTTAAACAAAAATCCACTAAACAGCAGGAAGCTACCCAGCCGGACGATGTGATTCGTATTGCGCTGTAATCGACACAGGGGAGTTTGTCTTTCGTAGGCCTGATAAGGCGCTAGCGCCGCATCCGGCAAGCGGAGCACAATGCCTGATGCAACGCTGTCGCGTCTTACCAGGCCTACAACACGCATAATTATTTGATTTATTTATAGTTTGTTAGCCGGATAAGGCATTTACGCCGCATCCGGCTTTAAACCGGGCAATTTTGCAATTAACTCGCCGTTTCAGGCTTAAACACAATTTCCTGTTTTTCTTCATCTTCCTCGATGACTGGCGCAGTGCTGTGAACTTCGGCAACGCGTTTACGCACACCAAACCAACCCACAACCAGCAGAATACCGATAACCGGCAGTGCCGCGATGGTATAAGTCCCGTTCGGATAATCGAACGCCATCAGCACCAGGACGCACAGCAAAAACAGTAAAGTCAGCCAGGAAGTGAAGGGCGCGCCGGGGAGTTTAAAACTGACTTCCTGCGCTTTACCTTCTTTAATCGCTTTACGCAGGCGCATCTGGCAAACAATGATAAACGCCCACGAAGCGATAATTCCCAGCGACGCAAAGTTCAACACAATCTCAAAAACGCGCGACGGCACCAGATAATTGAGGAATACGCCGACAACATACACGACCAGCGTCGCCAGAATCCCGGCATACGGAACATGCTGGCGACTCATTTTCGCCATAAAACTTGGTGCAGAACCGCCCATTGCCATTGAGCGTAAAATACGTCCGGTGCAGTACAGGCCAGAGTTCAGGCTGGAGAGTGCGGCGGTCAGCACCACGATATTCATAATGCTGCCGATGTACGGCACGCCAAGTTTAGAGAAGAACGTCACAAACGGACTTTGCCCCGCCTGATACGCACTCCACGGCAATAACATCACCAGCAACAACACGGAACCGACATAAAACAGACCAATACGCCAAATCACGCTGTTAATGGCTTTAGGCACCATGGTCTGCGGATCTTTACATTCTCCGGCGGCAGTTCCCACCATCTCAATGGAAGCGAAAGCAAATACTACGCCCTGAATCAACACCAGTGCAGGCAATAAACCGTGGGGGAAGATACCGCCATTATCGGTAATTAAATGAAATCCTGTGGTGTTGCCATCCAGTGGCTGACCGCTACCGAGGAACACTGTACCCACGACCAGAAAGGTAACAATGGCGAGAACTTTAATCAGCGCAAACCAGAACTCCATCTCTGCAAACCATTTTACACCTATCATATTCATGGTGCCGACGATGGTTAATGCCCCGAGCGCAAATACCCATTGTGGAATATCGCCAAACGCGCCCCAGTAATGCATATACAGTGCAACTGCAGTAATATCGACAATCCCGGTCATTGCCCAGTTGATGAAGTACATCCAGCCAGCAACATAAGCGGCTTTCTCACCCAAAAACTCACGGGCATATGAGACAAAACTGCCACTGGAAGGGCGATGTAATACCAACTCACCCAACGCACGCAAAATAAAAAACGAAAACAAGCCGCAGATTAAATAAACCAGTGCCAGTGCTGGTCCCGCCATTTGTAGTCGGGCACCTGCGCCTAAAAACAAACCAGTACCAATCGCGCCACCAATGGCGATCATCTGCACCTGGCGATTACCCATCGCTTTGTGATAGCCCTCTTCGTGGGCATTAAGCCAGCGGCGTTTCGCGGCGTGTTGATCTGAAGTATCTGTGTCGTGTTTACTCATTGCGCTCCCTGAGTTTCTCGCTAAAAGGTTATATATGACACCACATGGTTTGTTTATTCACCGTGGCAATGACAGCCTTCACCATTATTCTTTATGGGTATAACTGTCGGCGCAGAATCCTACCTGTTATCGTGTAACGATGCAAAATGATCCCGCTCTAAATGTATGGGTATAAAAGCGACTGACGACAAAATAGCAATCTGGTGAAATTATGACTGATACAACTATTGTTGCGTTGAGGGTACTCGATTGCAGACCAGATCTTTTGTTCCTCGTTCGTCGCTCTGAACGCCCGTGGTTTCAGTGGTCACTAGTGTGGTTGGTCGCCAACATATCCCTTCGCTGATTATCACTGAACAGTGAGGGACTGGCGTATGACTGGTTTCAGGGGAATACAACTCTTAAAACATTACTTCAATATAATTTTAATATGTATATCATTCTCGATATTAATTTATGAAGTGAATTTGATATATTCCGAATTCATGATTTACATTACTAATGTATGGAGCATCACGTTAAGATAGCCACGTGCAGATCATGATATCAGGGTGGGGCGGTAGCGTTTACAGATATTAATTAATTGATGAAGATTATGTTATCCGTGCAATCATTTGTATCAACTATTGATATTGAAGATAGATAAACAAAGATACTGAGAGTTAATGTTAAGTAATCGTAATGGGAAACTTTGATAACTTGCTTTGATTTCATTGTCTATGAAGATGATGTCATCAACACTGCATAAAGTGGAAATGTTGAACATCAAAGAGAACCCTATTTAATAAATAATAAAAGAGCGTTTGTTTTTTATCTGAAAAATATTATTCCCAGGAGGAATGAGATGTCATTAAGGAGAATGACATCTGGTTAATTAACATTAGCCAGATCGATTTTTGAGAATACAATTGATTATAACAAGGTATGGATCCACAATGAAAAACACTTGCCAGGTCAAGGGGAAAGAACAGCGATGACCCCAAACGGGGAAATGTATTATCCTGATGCTGTTTATAGTTCAGATTTTTCATCGCAAGCAATGCCTGGCGATCGTGAAACAGTAGCTGGTGCTTCTCACTTGTTTATTCATGAAATGATGCATGTTTGGCAATATCAGAAAGGGTATTCAGTTAAGTTGCGTGGTTTGTTTTCCTGGGCGGCAAATTATCATTACGATCTTAATTTACATTCAATTGCTTCTTATTCAATGGAACAACAAGCATCTATAGTTGCTGATTATTGGCTATTGATTAACTATGGGTTGGTAGCTGATTTGGCAAATGTTAACTATGCAGGAGATACAACTGAACCAGTGAATACTCTATCGGAAAAATACAAAAAGGTGCTTAATTTATTTCCTGCGGGCGTCATGTGAAGAGATTCTTTTTGTTGCTCTTTTTATCGGGATGCACTGTTGGTGATTATGTTCGTCCATTGTTGCCCGGTAATATATATTTACAAGACGCACGGGTTTGTTCAAAACCAGACGATGGGAATATGATTTCAAATTATATTTTATATGAAGGTAAATATGGTAATGCAATAAAACTGAAAAGAGTGACTGGTCAGTTCGATCCCGTATGTATTGACATAAATGAGCTATCTTCAGATGTTATTTATATCGGAAAATATATGCTCTCTTCCGGAAGTAAAAAAGAATACTATGGTTTTAGCATAATTAGAACAGGGGGACGTATTTTAAGACTTGATGATAATCATATCAAATGACAAGTTAAATAATTTCATTGCTTTTATTAATGTGCTTCAGGTGAATATTTTCGCCAGGGTAACATGACTGTGCATTCTTCATGGTATATATGGTTGATAGTACCTTCAGTAGCACTCATAAGTATTGAGGTGTTTTATGCCAACGACGAATATTTTATATATTTTCTTCTCTGTAAGATTTCTTATTAGCACTTAGCCATTCCTAGTTAAAAGGATTAATTATGAGTTTTACAGCTACAGATTACCCATCCGGCACACTAATTGGATCGGGTAAGCATAACGTGACTTTGAGCGGCAGCGCTGTTCCTGATGGAATGTTACTGTTCGCAAGCTTAGGTGGTACAGAAACAGTAGGGGAACTATTTACTTATTCTATTAAATTAAAAACTCCTGACACCCTGAACATAGGCTATGTTTCCCCCGCAGCCAACCTGCAGCTCAAATCGATGGTAGGCAAAGATCTGTGCGTCCATATCGAATTGGATGGCGGCGGAAAACGGTATATCAGCGGGCTGGTGACGGCGGCGCGCGTGGCTGGTCATCAAGGACGTTCGGTGGTGTATGAACTGCGGATCGAACCGTGGTTAAAAATATTGACCCACACGAGTGACTACAAAGCGTTTCAGAATAAAAACGTGGTGGACATCCTGGATGAGGTACTGGATGAGTACCCCTGGCCAGTGGAAAAACGACTGGTGGAAAATTATCCGACTCGCACCTGGCAGGTGCAGTACGGTGAAACAGATTTTGATTTTATTCAGCGCCTGATGCAGGAGTGGGGTATCTACTGGTGGTTTGAGCACAGCGAGAACAGTCACACGTTAGTGCTGGCTGATGCCATTAATGTCCACAAGACATGCGCAGATTCGCCGCTGGTGTGTTATTACCAGAAAGGGCTGAAACTGGACAAGGAGTTTATCCATACCATCACAGCAAATGAAAGCCTGCGCAGCGGACAGTGGGTGCTGAATGATTTCGACTTTATGAAGCCGCGTTCACTGCTGAAGAGCACCGTGGCTAATCCACGTGAAACCGGCCTTGCTGAATATGAGCACTACGAATGGCCGGGAGACTACTTCACAAAGAGTGAAGGTGAAATGCTGACACGCATCCGCATGGAAGAACAGCGTAGCCCCGGTAGTCGGGTACAGGGCAGTGGCAATATTCGTACCCTGATGACAGGTTTTACCTTCATCCTGGAAAACTATCCAACAGCCGAAGTGAACCGGGAATATCTGCTGGCACAGACCACACTATTTATACAGGACAATGCGCAACACAGCGGCCAGGAGCAGCACTTCTCTTACTCAACCAGCTTTGAGTTGCATCCCACCAATGAAGTTTACCGTCCGCAGCGAACTCTGAGCAAACCCCATACCAAAGGCCCGCAGAGCGCCATCGTGACTGGCCCGGCGGGGCAGGAAATCTGGACGGATAAATATGGCCGGGTGAAAGTTCAGTTTGGCTGGGATCGTTACGGTAAGAATGACGAAAACAGCTCCTGCTGGATCCGTGTCAGTTATCCGTGGGCGGGTAAAGGATTCGGTGGCATTCAGATCCCGCGCATTGGTCAGGAAGTTCTAGTGGATTTCAAAAACGGTGACCCGGATTTACCCATTATCGTGGGGCGGACATACAACCAGGACACCATGCCTCCGTGGGGACTACCGGGCGCAGCGACGCAAAGCGGGTTTTACAGCCACACCATCGGCGGCGGCCCAACCAATGCTAACGCCCTGCGTTTTGAGGATAAAACTGGCGGAGAAGAAGTCTGGTTGCATGCCGAGAAAGATCAACGCATTGAAGTAAATAATAATGAAAGCCATTGGGTGGGCAATAATCGCCTTAAAGTTATTGATAAAACAGAAACTGCGATTATTGGTGAGAAACGTTCTCTAACAGTCCAGACAGATGATATCTCTCTCGCCGGCGGGGATAAAACAATTCAGACAGTGCAGAATTTACGCCTTGCTGCGGGAGATTCCATTATTCTTAGCTGCGGAGAAACTATCCTGCAAATGACCAGTGACGGAATATTTAATATAACCTGTAAGAATTTTAATATTACAGCAACAGAGAACGGAAAAATAAATACACAATCAGGGCAGCTTGATTTAAACATGAATGACAGAGCGGCAAATATACCTCCGCCTGGAGCATTAGAGAAAACAGCCCTTCAGACGGCAATAGACGTCACCTTCATGACTAAAAAATAAATAAAAACCCATCAAAAAATAATTCGTTTATTAAAAAGGACTCATGCCATTATGACAGAATATTACCTCAATGAGACAGTTATAACTTTCACCGGGAATATTATTCAGGACAGTACCATTAATATGTTGCGGCTCAGCAATCCCGACGCCGCACTCATTATCAGCCGGGGCCAGATGCAGGAAGGAGACGAATTAGCCTCTCAGGTTGAACAGCAAATGAAAAAGTTAGAAAAGCAGGTCAGGGAACTGCACCACACGCCCGTGCAGGTGACCCGCGTGGGGATTAATGACGCTGAGG
>NZ_PTSB01000103.1:0-217 GCF_002965125.1 Escherichia sp. MOD1-EC6162 | reverse complement strand
CTTATCCGGCCTACGGTTCAGTGCCCGGATTTTGTAGGCCTGATAAGACGCGTCAGCGTCGCATCAGGCGTTGAATGCCGGATGCGGCGTAAAACGCCTTATCCGGCCTACGGTTCAGTGCCCGGATTTTGTAGGCCTGATAAGACGCGTCAGCGTCGCATCAGGCGTTGAATGCCGGATGCGGCGTAAAACGCCTTATCCGGCCTACGGTTCAGTG
>NZ_PTSB01000102.1:0-231 GCF_002965125.1 Escherichia sp. MOD1-EC6162 | reverse complement strand
GGGATTCGAACCCCTGTTACCGCCGTGAAAGGGCGGTGTCCTGGGCCTCTAGACGAAGGGGACGTATCAGTCTGCTTCGCAAGACGCCTTGCTTTTCACTTTCTATCAGACAATCTGTGTGAGCACTTCAAAGAACGCTTCTTTAAGGTAAGGAGGTGATCCAACCGCAGGTTCCCCTACGGTTACCTTGTTACGACTTCACCCCAGTCATGAATCACAAAGTGGTAAGCG
>NZ_PTSB01000101.1:0-247 GCF_002965125.1 Escherichia sp. MOD1-EC6162 | reverse complement strand
GCATGGGGAGACCCCACACTACCATCGGCGCTACGGCGTTTCACTTCTGAGTTCGGCATGGGGTCAGGTGGGACCACCGCGCTATCTCCGCCAGGCAAATTCTGTTTATTAACCCGCTTATCGCCGGCTAATCTAATCTGTATCAGGCTGAAAATCTTCTCTCATCCGCCAAAACATCTTCGGCGTTGTAAGGTTAAGCCTCACGGTTCATTAGTACCGGTTAGCTCAACGCATCGCTGCGCTTACA
>NZ_PTSB01000100.1:0-252 GCF_002965125.1 Escherichia sp. MOD1-EC6162 | reverse complement strand
TAAGCGTACACGGTGGATGCCCTGGCAGTCAGAGGCGATGAAGGACGTGCTAATCTGCGATAAGCGTCGGTAAGGTGATATGAACCGTTATAACCGGCGATTTCCGAATGGGGAAACCCAGTGTGATCCGTCACACTATCATTAACTGAATCCATAGGTTAATGAGGCGAACCGGGGGAACTGAAACATCTAAGTAC
This sequence comes from Escherichia sp. MOD1-EC6162, assembly GCF_002965125.1. Classification (NCBI taxonomy): domain Bacteria; kingdom Pseudomonadati; phylum Pseudomonadota; class Gammaproteobacteria; order Enterobacterales; family Enterobacteriaceae; genus Escherichia; species Escherichia sp. MOD1-EC6162. The sequence continues at coordinate 55 of NZ_PTSB01000100.1, read as the reverse complement.
CCCGAGGAAAAGAAATCAACCGAGATTCCCCCAGTAGCGGCGAGCGAACGGGGAG
>NZ_PTSB01000099.1:0-273 GCF_002965125.1 Escherichia sp. MOD1-EC6162 | reverse complement strand
CGTCACACTATCATTAACTGAATCCATAGGTTAATGAGGCGAACCGGGGGAACTGAAACATCTAAGTACCCCGAGGAAAAGAAATCAACCGAGATTCCCCCAGTAGCGGCGAGCGAACGGGGAGGAGCCCAGAGCCTGAATCAGTGTGTGTGTTAGTGGAAGCGTCTGGAAAGGCGTGCGATACAGGGTGACAGCCCCGTACACAAAAATGCACATGCTGTGAGCTCGATGAGTAGGGCGGGACACGTGGTATCCTGTCTGAATATGGGGGGA
>NZ_PTSB01000098.1:0-298 GCF_002965125.1 Escherichia sp. MOD1-EC6162 | reverse complement strand
CACTGAACCGTAGGCCGGATAAGGCGTTTTACGCCGCATCCGGCATTCAACGCCTGATGCGACGCTGACGCGTATTATCAGGCCTACAAGATCCGGGCACTGAACCGTAGGCCGGATAAGGCGTTTTACGCCGCATCCGGCATTCAACGCCTGATGCGACGCTGACGCGTCTTATCAGGCCTACAAGATCCGGGCACTGAACCGTAGGCCGGATAAGGCGTTTTACGCCGCATCCGGCATTCAACGCCTGATGCGACGCTGACGCGTATTATCAGGCCTACAAGATCCGGGCACTGAA
>NZ_PTSB01000097.1:0-313 GCF_002965125.1 Escherichia sp. MOD1-EC6162 | reverse complement strand
CACTGAACCGTAGGCCGGATAAGGCGTTTTACGCCGCATCCGGCATTCAACGCCTGATGCGACGCTGACGCGTATTATCAGGCCTACAAGATCCGGGCACTGAACCGTAGGCCGGATAAGGCGTTTTCACCACATCCGGCATTCAGCGCCTGATGCGACGCTGGCGCGTATTATCAGGCCTACAAGATCCGGGCACTGAACCGTAGGCCGGATAAGGCGTTTTACGCCGCATCCGGCATTCAACGCCTGATGCGACGCTGACGCGTCTTATCAGGCCTACAAAATCCGGGCACTGAACCGTAGGCCGGATAAG